>NZ_JBSFHN010000015.1:184777-198588 GCF_053597115.1 Streptomyces sp. NPDC001515 | reverse complement strand
TCCTGGATACGGGCACCCGCGCCGTCGTTCAGGGAGACCAGCGGCGCACCGGCCGAGATGGCCATGTCCATGATCTTGTGGATCTTCGTCGCGTGTGCCTCACCCAGCGCGCCGCCGAAGATCCGGAAGTCGTGGGCGTAGACGAACACCGTCCGCCCCTCGACCGTGCCCCAGCCGGTGACCACACCGTCCGTGTACGGCTTCTTCGCCTCCAGGCCGAAACCCGTCGCCCGGTGGCGGCGCAGCTGCTCGACCTCGTGGAACGAACCCTCGTCCAGCAGCAGCGCGATCCGCTCGCGCGCCGTGAGCTTGCCCTTGGCGTGCTGGGCCTCGGTCGCGCGGTCACTGGGTCCGCGCCGGGCCTGCTCGCGCAGTGCCAGCAGTTCGGCCACACGGCCTCGGGTGTCGCTCGGCTCGCCCTGGGTTTCGTCCACAACGGTCATGTACTGACCCTACGAACCCGACCAAGAAAACGCCGCCGTTGACTCTGCACAGTCTCCTGACCGGTTTCCTGGTGGAGCCTGACAGAACCCTTGACCCATGCAGGCGAAGTACCAGTCCGTACCCGTTCTCGTTTGTCGGGGTTCCACAAGGACTCACTGTGGTCTGCCGCACACCCCGGTCAGCCCGGGGGCGTCGCGGGGCTGGGCCTCCTGGACCCGTTGGACGTCCTTGAGCCAGGTGCGGACCGGTTCGGCCGGATGGGCCATGGTCAGCAGGACCGCCTCGTAGAACGCGTCCCGCACCACCGCCGGCATCACGTCCGAGGCGTCCAGGCAGAGCGGCACGCCCTGGTCGGTGAAGCGCCGGCTCACCTCGCGGTCGACCGGGCCCGTCTTGGGCGCCACGGCCGCGTTGGCCGAGAAGACCCCTCCGGTACGCCCCCACGCCTCCTGGCCGTCCTTGGCGGCGAGCCGTCTCAGCATCTCCCGGGCCTCGGCGCTCCGGCCGAAGAGGGCGGCGAAGTCGGCGGCCACCTCGTGGCCCTTCACCGTATACGGTCCGCCGGGAAGCAGAGCCGCGGAGTCCCGGAAGGCCGCCCGGTCGCGAAGACCGCCGTAGAAGGCGCGGGCGAAGGAGCCCTGGTGCTCCAGGTCGCAGCCGCCCGCGAAGAGCAGTCCGTGGCCGCCGTCCGGGCCCCGGTGGTCGGCGCGCAGCATGCCGTGCACGGTCGCGAGACCGGGATCGGGGTCCGCGGCGAGCATCCGGGCCCAGGCGGACCAGGCGTCCGCCACCGGGTCATCGGTCCACTTCAGGTCCCCGGTCGCCCAGCGCGCGTACAGCACCGGGCCCGCGCGCTGGAGGACCAGGTCCTCGATCCAGTCGCTGCCGGGCCAGCCGGACGCCCCGTCGTCCACCATGCCCATGCACCACGAGGTGAGCGGGGCGGGGCCGGCCGGCGGGGCGGAGCCCTTGCGGTACCAGACGACGGACTTCAGGTCGGCCTTGAGCGGCACCCAGAGGTCGCCCCGGACACCCGTGGCCCGGGGCCGCCACGGATTGCCGTACTCGGCGGGGTCGTACAGCCCCTTCAGCGACTGGAGCCGGTCGTCCACCGCGTACTCGACGAGGTCGCCGATGCCCGGCAGGATCGCGATGTCGGGCGGATCGCCGGCCTGGACCTCGGCCAGCAGCACCTCGCGGGTGGCGGCGGTGCCCTGGTAGGCGTACGGGATGCCGAATCCGTCGAGGACCTCCTTGAAGCGGCGTTCCTGCTCGCCGGCCCACGGTCCGAGGATCGTCACCTCCACCTCCGCGTCGCTGCCGCCGGGGGCGCCGAGCCCGCAGCCGGAGACGGCGGTGAACAGGACGAGGACCAGCAGGAGCAGCCGCGGTCGGCGGGTCATCCGGCCCTCCAGTAGTCGGCGGCGAGCCGGCGGCAGATGCCGGCGGCGGGCAGCAGCACGAGGAGCGCGGAACCGCCGAGCGCCCCGTAGTACGTCACGGACTGCCGGTCGCGGGCGGCCAGCCGGACGCGCAGGGTGTTGGAGCGGTCCGTGACGTACCGCTGGTCGCGGGCCAGGGCCGTGATGTCGCGGGCCAGCTCCTTCGCGTCGCGGGTGAGGGGGTCGGTCGCGCGGACCCGGTCCTTGGCCTTGCCGGCGCGCTGTTCGATCGCCGTCAGTCCGTGGCGGGCCTCGTCCAGGCGCTGCTGGGTCTGCACGGTGACCCACAGGGGGACGACGGCCAGGGCGACGGCCAGCAGGAACCCGGCCAGCAGGAACGGGTCGAGACTGCGGCCGCAGCGGGTGCGCAGCACCCACAGGGCGCTGAGGCAGATCAGGGCCAGGGCCAGCAGGGCCAGTTCGGCGACGGCCCATCCGGCGCTCTGGAGCGGGCCGAGCGAGCTGGTCAGGGCCACGTGCCGCATCTGGTGCTCCTGGAGGACGTCCAGGCGGGGCACGACCCCGGTGTCGGGCCGGGTGAGGATCGTCTGCGCCTCGGAGAACTTCAGCGCCTGCATCGCGTCGTCGTGGACGTAGGTGACGGCCGCGGGCGTGATGGAGCTGTTGTACGAGGTGAGCAGGCCGTTGTTGACCGTCTCCAGGACGCCCCGGCCGCGCTCCCCGTCGAGCTGGATGTCGGAGAGCCGGGAGAGGCCCTGGTCGGCGGCGGCCAGTTGGCTCTCGTAGCGCGCTCCGGCGCCGATCACCTCGTCGATGCCGAGGACGTGGGAACTCCTCGCCTCCGCCTGGGCGCGGAGCAGGGCCAGCTGGGTGGCGGCGACCCCCTGGACGGCGGGGGCGCCGCGGGTGCGCATCTCGCCCGCGGCGTTCTGCACCTCGCGGTAGGAGACGTAGAGGGCGGTCAGGGCGACGAGTCCGGTGACGAGGGCGAGGAGCAGATGCCGTTCGAGCAGTCGGCGGGTGCGCGAGAGGCCCTGGCGGCGGGTCGGCAGGCGCATCACAGCCTCCTTCCGCAGGCGATGCAGTAGCGGGCGCGGGGGCCGCCGGGGTGGCGGCAGTCCGGGCAGGGGCGGGCCTCGTCCCCGGCCGGAGGGGGCAGGTCCAGGCGGTGGCCCGTGGCGAGGTCCAGCCGGCCCCGGCGCACGGTCCCCCGGTCGACGGCCGGGGCGACCCGGACGACGCCGTGCGCGCCGTCGACGATCTCGGCGACCTTGCGCACCCCCTCCAGCACCCAGTCCGCCCCCATCTCGGTGGCGAGCCGGACGGCGAGCCCGAAGTGCTGTTCGGCCTCGCTCCGGCTGAGCGGGTCGAGGGCGGCGTAGCCGCGGTTGAGGGCGGTGCGCATCCGGGTGGCGGCGTTCATCGCCTGGAGCGTCTCGCCCCCGCCGCCGGGCCCGACGGCGACGCCGGGCGGCAGCCAGCGCACCGTCAGTCCGGCCGTGGTGTCCGCGATCCGCACACCGGCCAGTTGGAGGAGGACGCCGAGCGGGTCGGTGCTCGCGTCGGCGTGGACGGTCAGCAGGTAGTCGCGTACGCCGGGTTCCCAGCGGTGGGTGGGGAAGAGGGTGCGGCGGGGTTCGCCGGGCGGGTGGACGGGGGTGAGGGGCTGGGCGTGCGGGGCGGTCTCGGCCAGTTCCACCGCGCGGACGGCCGGGCGTGCGGTGACGACGAGCGGCAGTTCGGGGCTGCGGACCCGGCGCAGCCGCCGGACCGCCCCGGCGACGGCGGGGGCGAACCGGTCGGGGGTGTGCGCGGCGTCGCCGTGCAGCGTCTCCGTGACGGCGAGCAGGGGCGCGGGGTCCCAGTCGCCGCCGACGGCGAGCACATCGGCGGTGAACGCACCCGCGCAGCGGTCCAGTTCGGCGCGCAGGGCGTCGTGGCCGGCCGGGTCGTCGCCGGCGCCGTCGGTGATCAGCAGCAGATGGCGCAGGGGCAGCGGGCGTTCGGCGAAGAGGGCTCGGGCGGCGGCCAGCCAGGCCCGGTATCCGGGCGGCGGCCGGTCGCCGGGGGCCGCCGCGACGCTTCCCGCGCTGAAGGCGGCGCGCCGCTTCTCCCGTGTGTCGGCCAGCGCCCAGCGGTCGCCGAGCGGATAGCAGCGGGCCGGTTCCCCCTGGGCGCCGACGCCGCCCAGGACGGCGAACGACACCCCGTCGGGCAGCCCGCGCAGCGCGGCGGCGAGGGCGGCCGAGGCCGGTTCGCGGCGGGCGGCGGAGACGTCCAGCGCGAGGACGAGGGCCACGTCGAGCGCGGGCATCTCGTCGCGGGGGCCGGTGCCGGTGGCCTCGACCCGCACATGGGCCTCGATCCGGGCGGTGCGGTGCGGCTGCTGGTCGCGCCGCGCGTCGATCCAGACGCCGAAGTCGAGCCCGGTCGGCCGGGCGGTCGCGTCCATGGGGGCTGCCTCCAGCGGTGGCGGGACGGGGTCGGGGGGGCGGGGCCGTGCGCGAGGCGGGGGGCGGGTCACAGGCCGGTCTGGGGGCGGACCACGTGGGAGAGGTCGATGAACCGCTCGTACTCGGCCCGCCGTTGCCGCTGCCGGGCCAGCCGGCGGTAGCACCGCTCCAGTGCGGCGCGGACCGCCCGTTCGCCGGGCACGGGCGGGGGCGGCAGTCCGGCGCGCAGCGGGCCGCCCCGGGGGCGCGGCGGCTCCGCGGCGGCGCGGAGGGCGTCGAGCTTCCATTCATGGAGTTCGGTCCGCAGCAGCCAGGCCGGTTCCTCGCCGGTGATCACGGGGGCGGGGGCGCGCGGGGAGAGCGCGGCGAGGCAGGCGTCGATCTCGGCCGGCTCGGGCAGGGGCCGGTCCCCGGCGGCGAGCCGGGCGGCGCGGACGCGCAGGGCGGCGACGCGGGCGACGGTGTGGTCCCGCGACTCGTCCGGAACCAGGTCGAGGACGGCGATGGCGGCCGCCCGGTCGCCGCGCGCCAGCGCGGCCCTGGCGAGGCCGAGGGCGGCGCCGACGTGCGAGGGGTTGCGGGCGTGCACGGCCCGGAAGAGTTCGTACGCGGACGGGCCGGCCGCCTCGGGCAGAGAAGCGGCGAGCTGTTCGGAGCTGTAGGCGAGGGCGAGTTTGGCGGCGTACTCGCCGGGGAGCGCGCGGTGCACGGCGGCGAAGTGCTCGCGGGCCGCTTCGAGCATCGCGGTCCGGTCGTCCAGGACGTCGGCGCTGCGCAGGGCGACGAGTCCCCAGTGCCAGCGCAGCCGCCACTCCCGCACCGGGCCGGGGCCGGGGATCGCGGCGGCGGCCTGGACCTGCTCCCGGGCTGCGGTCAGGGCGTCGGAGCCGTCCTGGCCGAGGAGCAGCCGGGCGTTGTGGAGGCAGACCTCGACCGAGGGTTCGCCGTGTTCGGGCTGGGTGAGCGGCTGGCCGGGGTCGTAGCTGCTGACCCCGAAGCGGGCGGCCTGCGGGTCGTGCGGGTAGGGGCGGGGCACGGGGAGCCGGCGGGCGATCTCGGTCGGGGTGGGGAGCCCGGGGTCGAGGGCCGGGGCGCGGGGTGTGGCGCGCCGGCCGGGGAGCGGGCGGTCCAGCCAGTGCGCGTAGCCGGGGACCGAGCCGAGCCGGGCGCCGAGCAGTTCGGCGGAGGGCGTGAAGTGGGCGGAGGGCTCGGGCTGGTCGCGTTTGCCGCGCAGGGCGCGGATCTCGCGCAGGACGCCGCGCAGTTGGCCGGCCATCTCCTCGGCGGAGCCGAAGCGGCGTTCCGGGTCGCGGGCGGTGGCGCGTTCCACGACGAGCCGGAAGGAGCTGGTGCCGAGGCCGGGGACGTCGTCGCCGACGGCCCAGCCGGCCAGTTCGGCCAGGGTGACGCCGACGGTGTGCAGGTCGTGGGCGACGGTGAGGGGGGCACCGGCCTCGGTCTCGGGGGCGGCGAACAGCGGGGTGATGACGGGCGGCGGGTCGGTGGCGCCGGCCCTGCGGACGCCGCCGAGGTCGATGACCTTGATGCCGTCGCGGTGGTGGATGACGTTGGACGGCTTCATGTCGCCGTAGAGGAAGCCCATGCCGTGCAGATGGGCGAGGGCCTCCAGGATCTGGCAGCCGTAGGTGACGACGTGCTCGATGTCGAGGACGAAGGCGCCGGTGCGGGTGGCCTCGACGACGGCGGAGAGGGTGCGGTCCCCGACGTCCTCCATCACGATGTAGCCGCCGGAGACCGTGCCGTCGGGGTTGGGGCTGGAGACGAAGTCGCGGATCTGGACGATGCGTTCGTGCCGGATGGCGACGAGGTTGCGGCGTTCCTCACCGGCCTGGGCGGCACCGCGCTCGGCGTAGCGGTTGAGGAGGCCCTTGACGGCGACCAGGTCCTCCAGATGGGTGTCCTCGGCGAGGTAGACCCAGCCCTGGCCGCCGTGGGCGATGGGGCCCCGGATGCGGTACTGGCCCTGGAGCGGGGGGTCGTCCTTGGAGAGTTCGGGCCGGTACGAGTAGGGGGCGCCGCACTGCGGGCAGTACCCCTCGTCCGGCGGCGGGGCGGCGGTGTGCGGCGGGACGAACGCGGTGCCGCAGGACTCGGCCGAGCAGGTCATCACGATGCGTACGGGCCGGTCGGCGGCGGCCAGCCGTTCGGTGACGGTGCCCGGGTCCAGCGGCGGGAGTTCGAGGAGCCCGGCGGGGCCCTGGAGCGCGGGGGCGGCGGCGAGCGGGGGCAGCCCGGGGGCGGTCTCGCCCCGGCCGCAGGTGTCGCAGTGGCCGGTGGGTTCGACGCTGCCCTCGCAGGGGGCCCCGGTGAAACGGCGGTGCGGGCAGGGAATCCTCATCGGCGCCTCGCGTCGCGGCCGGTGCGGGGTCCGGTGCCGGGTCCGGTGCCGGCGGGCCCTCCGGGTCCTGCGGGCCGCCCGGTGTCGCCGGGCTCCCCGGGTCCGGCGCCGGTGCCGGTGTCGCCGGGCTCCCCGGGCCCAGCGGGACCTCCGGCGTCGGCGGGCCTTCCGGTGCCGGTGGGTCCTCCGGGGCCGGGCGGGTCGAGGTCGTCGCGTAACTCCCGTAACAGCTGTTTCAGGGCGTCCAGCCGGTCGTGCGGGCCGGGCAGCAGGCGCAGTTCGCGCAGCCGATGGCGTCGGGCGGCGGCGGTGACGGCCGGACGCGGGGGCAGGGAGGCGGTGTCGACCATGGAGTGCAGCCGGGTCCACTCCCGTTCGGCGCGCTCCGCCCGGCGCAGCAGTTCCTCGGCGCGCTCCTCCAGGGCGGGCACCAGCAGGAGGTCCGCCACCTCGTCCAGTCCGGCGCCGGACGCGCTGCGGAAGACGATCAGCAGCCGGAAGCCGAGGGCGCGCACCCGGACGAGCAGCGGGACCAGGGCGGCCGGGTCGGGCGCGCGGTCCAGGCCGACGACGGCGAGGACGGGGCCGGTGGCGGGCCGGCCGACCTCCGTGCGGTCGGGGGCGGGGCCGCCCTCCAGGAGCCAGTCGCGGTAGGCGTTGCGCTGGTGGCGGGGCGGGCGCAGTTGGGCCACCAGGGTCTCGACGAGGTCCTCGGGCCGGGTCCGGCCGCCGCGGAAGACCAGGTGGGCGCGGTGCAACTGGTGCTGGAGCGCGCGGTCGCGGCCGGTGCCCGGGGGCACGACGCCGAAGCGGACGGCAGGCTGCCCGCTGCCGGCGAACCACTGCCGCAGCCGCTCCTCCAGGCCCCGGTCCCAGCCGTCCGGGCCGCTCAGCTCCGCGACCAGCGGCACCAGCGCGGCGATGCGGTCGACGGGGATCATGTACGAGAACGCGAGGTCGTTGTCGGTCGGCAGGTCCAGCTCCAGATCGCCGCGCCAGCTGACGACGAGGCCGACGACCTCTTCGGTGCCGGGGCGCGGCCCCCGGGTCTGGACGGCGGCGCCGCTGAAACCGGGCCGGACCACTTCGGCGTTGCTCCCGGCGTCGAGCTGCACCAGGTCGCCGTGGAGGCCGCCGATCCGGCCCGCGAGCCACATGCCGTCGTCGAACGCCTGGGAGTAGCCGCCGATCCAGACCTCGCCGCCGCGTTCCAGGGTGCGGACGAGCCGGGCGGGGGACGCCTGCGGGCGTGGGCTGTCCAGGGCCAGCACGGCGATGTCCTCGCGGTCGGGCCCCTCGCGTCCGGGCAGCCAGCCGTCGGGGGCGACCCGCGCGCCGACCGGGGGGACGGCCGGGTTCTCGGCGAACTCCACCCACATCCGGGCGTCGGGCTCGCCGACGACATGGGCGCAGGTGAGCATCCGGTCCTGGGTGAGGAGCACACCGGCCCCGCACACCGGCCCGTCCGGTCCGCCGCGGCGCAGTCGCAGCCGCCAGTCCGCTCTCAACTCCCCCATAACTACCGAGAGTACGCGGGCACGGGGCGTGGTTCCCAGACTCCGGACACGGCTCACGCGACCGGGGCAGCCGCCCCCTCACCGCCATCCCACGCGACGGAGAACCGTCCGACGGTCGCCCGTGTGCGGGCTCCCGCGTTCGGCTCCTGATCACGAAGGGGCGAACGGAACCCGTCACGGCCGCCAAGTGCCGTCACCAACGATCGAGTTGTGAAGACTCCCGGCTTTTGAGAGCGCTCTCAGTCCTAAGTCTTGACGCCCGTGACGCCTCTCGCGACAGTGGTGCGCACCGCGGACGCCTCCCCGGACGACAGCCGTCCGCACCCCCCACACCTCGGAGTCGCCTCATGATCTCGCGCAGGATGTTCCTCTCCGGCGGCGTCGCCGCCACCGCCACCGCCCTGACGTACCCCGTCTGGGGCAGCGCCCTCAGCCCGAGCGCGTCGGCCTCCGCCGCCACCTGTGAACTGGCGCTGGTGAACCGCTCGTTGCCGGGCCGGGTCAACGCGTACGTCACCGGCCACGAGCAGGGCACCGACCGCTGGGTGCTGCTGCGCGCGGACGGCGGGGTCTACCGCCCCGACTCCCCCGCCGCGCCCCAGACCCCGCTGCCGGTCGACTGCGCGATCCCGCTGAACGCGGCGGGCGGGGCGCCGGTGGTCCTGACGCTCCCCCAGATGTACGGTGCCCGGGTCTACTTCGTCCGCGACGACACCCTGGACTTCTTCCTCAACCCGGGCCCCGCCCTGGTCGAACCGGCCTTCGCCACCGCCGCGGACCCCAACTACGGGCGCACCTGGTCGTTCTGCGAGTTCACGTTCAACCCGCAGCAGCTGTACGCGAACATCAGCTACGTGGACCTGGTGACGGCACTGCCGATCGGGCTGACCCTGGAGGGCGACGCCACCCACACGGTGGCCCCGCTGCCGGACGGCGCGGTGGGACGGATCGCGGACCGGCTCATCGCCCAGGCGGCGGCCGACGGCCATCCCTGGGACCGGCTGGTGACCCGGGGAGCGGACGGGAAGGTCCTGCGGGTCATCTCGCCGCAGAACCTGATGGCGCCCTTCTTCGACCGCCCGGACCAGATGCCGTTCCGCGATCTGTTCACGGCGCAGATCGACCAGGTCTGGGAGAAGTACCGCTCGACGGATCTGCGCATCGACCTCCAGGGCGGGCGCGGGGTGCGCACCGGCCGGGTGAGCGGCGACGTCCTGACGTTCGAGGGCGGGCACACCTTCACCAAGCCGGTCTCCAAGGACGTCTTCACCTGCAACCACGGGCCGTTCACCAACAACCCGGCGGACAACGACGACAAGAAGGCCCTGCTGGCCCGGCTGGCGGCCGGCTTCAACCGCTCGATCATGCTCAGCCACCCCGACCAGCCGAACGGCACCTCGGTGGCCGACTACTACCAGGGCGCGGTGACCAACCACTGGTCGCGGATCGTCCACGCGAACAGCCCGATCGGCTACGCCTTCCCGTACGACGACGTCCGCCCCGACGGCCAGCCGGACGTCTCGGGCGCGGCGAACGACGGCAATCCGAGGCGCTTCACGGTGGCCGTGGGGTCCTGAGCCCGCCCCGGCCCCCGGCCGGGGGCCGCTGATCCCGCCGGCCCTCGGCCGGGGCTCGTGGATCACGCTCGCCCTCGGCCGGGGCCGCGGACCCCGCTTGACCTCAACCGCACTCGACGTTCCAGGCTGGGCGCACGACGACGGAGGAGGCTCGCATGACGGCGCTTCAGCTACCGGACCTGGCCCGGCCCGATGCCGGGACCACACTGATCAGCGAGTGGATCGTGGACACCCCGGACCGCCAGGACCGGGCGGCCCGCGCCCTGCTCGGGGAGTGGGAGGAGTTGTCGGCCGGCTTCCGCCCCGAGGCGTTCCTGCGGCTCAGCTGCTTCGCGAGCGCGGACGGGCGGGCGCTGCTCAGCATCGCGCAGTGGACCGACGACGGGGCCCACCTCGCCTTCGTCCACGCGCACCGGGCCGAGATGATCGGCCGCATCGACCGCGAGGTCCCGGGCATCCGGCGCCCCGGACTCGTCCGCTACCGGCCGGCGCACACCGTCGTCCCGGACGGCACGGGCGGCGACCCGGCCGGCGCGGTTGTCGTCGGGCGCTCCGGGAGCGAGCCGGGGCCGCCCGCCCCGCAGTGGGCCGAGGCCACCGCCGCCCGGCTGCGGACGGCGCCGCCTCCCGGCATGGGCACCGCGCACGTGCTCGTGAGCCGGGACGGGAAGCACGGCCTGTTCTACGCACCGCTGGCGCATGCGGAGGCCGTGGCCGGCGCACGGCCCTACCGGCTGCTCGGGGCCGTCGCGGGGCCGAGGGACGGCGCGAGGCCGGCAGGCGGCACGAGGCAGGAAAGCGGCACGGGACCGGCGGACGGCACGGGCCCGGCGGACGGTACAGGCCCTGCGGACGGCACGGGCCCTGCGGACGGGGGTCCGCTCCCGTAACGGCACGCCCTTGCGGAGGAACGCCCGCACGCCCTCACGGAGGGAATGCCCGGCCGAGGGAAACCCCGGCCGGGCATTCCGCCGTATCCGCCGGTCCGACCCCGCGCCCCCGCCCGTCAGGCGGGGGCGCGGGCGCGTCCGGAGAGGGTCAGCAGCCGCCGCAGTTGTAGTAGGTCACGTCCCAGTGGTTGCCCTCGTCCGCGTAGATGTTGCCGGAGCCGGACTTGTACTGGGGCGCGCCGTCGCCGCGCAGGCCGATGTAGCTGAAGACGCCGTGCACGTAGTTCGTGAGGCAGGTGGTCTTGCCGAAGTCGAGCTTGTAGCCGTTCCAGTGCGAGTAGGTGCCGCTGGCGTGGCCTGTCTCGGTGCCGCCGGTGATGTTGAGGGCGCAGCCGGTGGCGCTCTTGAGGGTCTGGGCGCCCTGGGCGGTCGCCAGGTTGAGCTGGTCGAAGGAGGTGCAGGTGGAGACGTTGCGGTCGGAACAGCCTCCGGAGGACGACCAGGTGATGCCGGAGGAGCTGAAGCGGGCGGTCGCCTGGCTGTGCGTGAGCTTGGTGACGGCGTAGGCGTCCGTCGTGCCGGTGACGACGCCGATGCCCGGGGCGAAGAGCGCGCCGAGGACGAGGGCGAGGGCGGTCAGGACGGGGCGCAGCGTCATACGGGACACCATGGGGGGTTCCTCCTCCTGTGCATGACAAGGTTGGCCGCTCGATACTGCCCGAGTTCTACGCGCGTCCGCCAGAGGGCGGGCGGTGACGGTCACGTGAACACGGGCCCGCCGCACGGCCCGGCCGCGCCTTGTCCCGTAACAACCGGAACCCCGGATGTTGAACTTTGAACAAGATGGGTCTACAGTGAATCTCGTTGAAGCTTAAACAACTACGACGAGCCCCGCTCGATCGCGTCCCCGAGGAGGAGCCATGGCTCTGTTCAACCGCAAGAACACCACCGCCGCCGCCGCGACCACCCCCGTCGCCGTCGACCCCGCCCTGGCCGCCCTCACCGGCGACTACACGATCGACCCCGCGCACAGCAGCATCGGCTTCACGGTGCGCCACGCGATGGTCACCAACGTGCGCGGCACCTTCGGTGAGCACGAGGGCAGCCTGAAGCTGGACGGCAGCAACCCGGCCGCCTCCACCGCCTCGATCGACGTCAAGATCGCCAGCGTGGACACGGGCATCGCCGACCGCGACGGCCACCTGGTGAGCGGTGACTTCTTCGACGCCGAGAAGTTCCCCCTGATGACCTTCCGCTCGACCTCCGCCGAGCAGCTCGGCGGCGACCTGTACCGCGTCACGGGCGACCTGACCATCAAGGACGTCACCCGCCCGCTCTCCATCGACCTGGAGTTCAACGGCTCCGCGACCGACGTCTACGGCAACGAGCGCGTGGGCTTCGAGGGCACCGCCGAAATCCTGCGCTCCGACTGGGGCCTGACCTGGAACGCGGCCCTGGAGACCGGCGGTGTGATGGTCAGCGACAAGGTGAAGCTGACCTTCGACATCTCCGCGATCAAGGCAGCCGCCTGATCCTCCCAGGGACCGAGCGCCCGCCGTCCACCCCCACGGGGGCGGGCGGCGGGCGCTCGGCGTTGTCCTCTTGTGAGCCTGCGTCACGATGTAGTACTTCTTATACATGAGCGAGCAGGTGCACAACAGGCTGGCGGTCGTCCGCGCGGAACGCACGGTGTCGCGGCAGGCCCTGGCCGAGGCGGTCGGCGTCCACTACCAGACCATCGGCTACATCGAGCGCGGGCAGTACAACCCGAGCCTCGATCTGGCCCTGCGCATCGCCGAGTTCTTCGGCCTGCCGGTGGAGGCGCTGTTCTCGTTGCGACCGTTCCGCCCGCTCACGGACGAGGTGTACGGGAGGAAGCGATGACGACCACGGCCAGGACCGCGCCCACGCGCTACGACCGGCGGATGTTCGCCCTGATGAACGACGGCCGGGCGAGCGCCCTGTACGCGACGGCCGGGCGCCGCCGCACGGCGGTCGCCGCCCATGCCGCCCTGACGGCCGGGGGCCTGGCCGCCGGCATCGTCTCGTACACGGGCGAGCGCGCGTGGCCGTCGTTCGTGCTGCTCGCCCTGGTGCTGCCCTGGTGCGTGGCCACCGGCGTCCTGAACGGCGCCACGCGCGGCCTGCTCGAACTGCGCACGCCCGTGCTCGACGAGCGCCAGGTCCGCGAGCGCGACCGGGTCCGGGCCCGCGCGCACCGGCTGACGACCCTGCTGCTGGCCCTCGCTCTCGGGGTCGTGGCCGGCACCTCCTGGACCGGCCGCGTGGAGGCCACCGCCCTGCTCGTCCCCGTGCTCGCCACGGTGTTCGTCGCCCACTGGCTGATGCCGCTGTGGGTGGCGGGCCTGGCGGTACGGGACGAGCCGGAGCCGGACGTGGTGGGCTGAGGGCGGTACGGGGCGCGGCGCCACCGGGCCGCGCCCGCCCCGCCGCCGGGTCAGCCCATGCTCTTCGCGCCGTCCAGGGATTCGCGGATGATGTCGGCGTGTCCGGCGTGCTGGGCGGTCTCGGTGGCGATGTGCATGATCACCTGGCGGACCGACCACTCCTTGCCGGGCTCGTTCCAGGGGGCCTTCGGCAGGGCGTGGCGCAGGTCGAGGTCGGGCACGGTGGCGACCAGCTCGTCGGTCCGGCGGGCAGCCTCCTCGTACGCGTCGAGCACCCCGGCCAGCGTCTCGCCGGGCAGCATCCTGAACTCGTCGGCCCGCCGCGCGAAGTCCTCCTCGGTCATCCGCGTGAAGTCCGGCATCGCGGAGGCCCCTTCCACGACGAACCCGGCCCAGCCGCGCTCCACCGAGGTGACGTGCTTGATCAGGCCGCCCAGGCAGAGCGCGCTCGCGGTGGTCCGCAGCCCGGCCTGCTCGTCGGTCAGGTCCCGGGTGGTGAAGCGGAGGAAGTGACGCTGCTTGGCCAGCGTCTCCAGCAGGTCGGCGCGCTCGCCGCTGACCGCCGTGGTCTCGTTCTCGGTGCGGTTGCTCGTCTGGCTCGCGGTCATCGTTCTGCCTTCCGTCGGTGCCTGTTCCCTCGAACAAGAACCACAGTAGGCCGCGTACAGGACAGATCATGTCCTATATGGAGGGGGGTGCGGGGGGGGGGGGGTGTTTCGGGGGGGGGGGGCCGGCCGAAGGGAGCGCAGGTGATCGAGGC
>NZ_JBSFHN010000015.1:32221-184767 GCF_053597115.1 Streptomyces sp. NPDC001515 | reverse complement strand
GTGGCGGGGGGCGGTCCCCCCACAACACCACCCCCTGTGGCCCTCCCAGCCACAATTACTTTTCTTTTTGGGGGGGGGGGGGGGCGGCGGCCCCGCCCCCCCACCCCCTCACCACCCCACCTGCTGATCCCCCGTCAGCGGCGGCGTACCTTGAGGGCGTTGTCGGTACGGGTGACGGGGTTGCCGTCCGGGTCGTTCTGGACCCGCTCGTGCTCGGCGCTGAGCAGGACGTCCCATTCCCCCTCGGGGAGTTCGAGGGAGGCCAGCACCTCGTCGGTGGTGGGCAGCTCCATGTCCGCGTGGTCGTGGTCCCAGGGCGGGAAGCCCGCGTGGCCGACGATCAGGAGGACGCCGCCGGGGGCGACGGCCCGCGCGGCGCGGCGCAGGATCTCCTCGCGGGGCAGGTCGCCCATGGAGTGCAGGAACTGCGCCGAGACCAGGTCGTACTCCCCCTCGGGGAAGGAGACCCCGAGGTCGTGGAACTGCCAGTCGATCCGGTCCGCGACGCCCGCCTCCGCGGCGTGCTCGGCGGCCCTGCCCAGCGCGACGCGCGAGATGTCGGTGGCGGTGACCTGCCAGCCCCAGCGGGCCAGCCAGACGGCGTCCGCGCCCTCCCCGCAGCCGAGGTCGAGCGCCCGGCCCGGGGTCATGCCCTCCACCTCGCGGACGAGGACGGTGTTCGGGTTGCCGCTCCAGATGCGGTGGCTCTCCCGGTAGCGCGCGTCCCACAGCTCGGCGTCGGACGGCTGTGCGCCCTCGGACGACTGCGTGGCGCCGGACGGCTCTGCGGTGCGGTCGGTGGTCATCGGGTCCCCTCCAGTACGTTGCGGTCCAGTCCGTGGCGGCGGTCTCCCGTCACCGTCTCGCACACCTCGCGCTCGGCGTGGGCGGAGAAGGGCGCGCGGCGGGCCTCGACCGCGCGCCGGGTGTCGTCGGCGATCAGGTCGCCGTTGATGGCGGCCCCGGCCTTGAGCCCGGCCGCGGCGGCGACGATGACCTGGTCCATCAGGCTGGCGACGTTACCCGCCACCCACACCCCCGGCACCTCGGTGGCCCCGGCCGGATCGGCCGCGATGTACGTGCCGAGGGTCTGCCCGCCCGCCTCCAGCGGTACGGGGCGCAGCCCCAGCCCCTCCAGTACGCCGGAGCGCGCGGTGAACCGGGACTGCACGACCACCGCCTCGCGCGGCACGACCCGCCCGCCGGCCAGCACCACCCCGGCGATCCGGCCGCCGGACGCCTCCAGCCCGGTCACCTCGCCGTCGACCACGGCGACGCCCCGCGCGGCCAGCTCCTCGTACTCCTCCTCCGTCGGTTCGTACGCGTCGTGGAGGAAGAGCGTGACGTCCGCGCTCCACTGCCGCCACATCAGCGCCTGGTGAACGGCCATCGACGTGACCGCCAGCACGCCGATCGCCGCGTCCCGCACCTCCCAGCCGTGGCAGTACGGGCAGTGCAGCACGCCCTCGCCCCAGTGTTCGGCCAGCCCCGGCACCGCCGGCAGTTCGTCGGTCAGCCCGGTCGTGACCAGCAGGCGGCGCGCGGTGACCGCCGTGCCGTCCGCCCGTACGACCCGGAAGCCGTCCCCGCCCGGCAGCCGCTCCGCCGAGACGGCCTCGCCCTCCTCCACCTCGACCCCGTACGCGGCCACCTCCTCGCGCCCGATCGCCAGCAGTTCGGCGGGTGGGGCGCCCTCCCGGCCCAGGTAGTTGTGCACGTGCGACGCGGGCGCGTTGCGCGGGCTTCCCGCGTCGATCACCAGCACCGACCGCCGGGCCCGCCCCAGGGCCAGCGCCCCGCTGAGACCGGCGGCCCCGCCGCCGATCACCACCACGTCGTACGCCTGCGTCTGTGTTTCCGTGTTACTCATCCGAAGCACCTCCATCTACGAGAGATGGTGCGCACTCGGGCCCGATTCGGCAAAGATCATTGCCGGAACGGCAAACTCGCACCAGACGATCTTCCCCGGGTTCCGGTCCCCCACCCCCCACGCGTCCGCCAGCGCCGACACCAGCACCAGCCCCCGCCCGCCCTCGTCGTCCCCGGTCGGCAGCGGCCCGCCCGGCCGGACCTCCGGCACCTCCCCGTCGCCGCTGTCATGCATCTCCACCCGGAGCCGCCCGTCCACCCGCTCCCAGAACAGCATCACCCGGAACCCCCGCCCCGGCGGCACCCCGTGCACGAGTGCGTTCGTCGCCAGTTCGCTCACGCAGAGCACCACGTCATCGGTATTCACTTCGCACGCCCACTCGTCCAGCGCCGCCCGCACGAACCTCCGTACGAGTGGGATCGACCTGCGCTCGCGCCGGTAGAACGCGTCGCGGAAGTGGGGGAGTTGAGTTGTCTCGTTCACGAGACGAACGTCACACACCGTCACTACGGTTGATCAGTGCGTCAGGTCGTACAGGTCGCCTGTACGACCGCTGACGGGTCAGCGGGAACCCGTTACGGGGAGAGGTTCGGCATGCCGTCAGCAAAGAAGACCAAGCGCGTCACGTCCTGGCATCTCATCGGTGCCCAACTCGCCATGTTCCGCAAGGCGGCGGGCCTCACGCAGGCCGCCCTCGCGGAACGGCTGAACGTCGGCGAGGACACGATCGCGTCCGTTGAGCAGGGGCGGCGGCCCCTTCAGCTCGATCTGGCGATCCTGCTCGATGAGTTGCTGGATACGAAGGGGGCGTTGGCGGTCGCGGTCGGCAGGGTGCCGCAGAAGGAGCGGTTCCCCGCGTTCGTCCAGGACTTCATCGACTACGAGCAGGAAGCGGTGACGCTGCTCTCGTACCAGAACCAGGTGGTTCCCGGCCAGCTCCAGACCGAGGCGTACGCACGGTTCGTGTTCTCGTGTCTCTACCCTCCCATTGAGGAGGACCAGCTGGAGGAGTGGGTAGCCGCACGACTGGACCGGCAGCGACTACTCACCCGCAAACCTCGCCCGATGCTGCACTTCATCCTGGAGGAGAGCATCTTGCGCAGCCGGATCGGAGATCCGGTCGTTTTACGTGAGCAGATCAGGCACCTCCGCGCGTGTGCGGAGCTCCCCTTCATCGGCTTCCAGATCATGCCGCTGACGACGCCCGGCCATGCCGTTCTTGCGGGCCCCATGGTGTTGCTGGAGACACCGGACCACGATCATCTCGCCTACATCGAAGGCCAGTTGACCAATGTGCTGCACGATGACCCGGACGACGTCAGTGTGCTCCTGCAGAAGTATGGGATGCTGCAGTCGCAGGCGCTCTCCCCTGCGGAGAGCGTGCGCCTACTGGACAGACTGCTTGGAGAGACATGAACCGCGCAGCACACCGCACTGGCCTCACCTGGTTCAAGTCCAGCTACAGCGGCAGCGAAGGCGGCGACTGCCTCGAAGTCGCGTATGAGTGGCACAAGTCCAGTTACAGCAGCGACCAAGGCGGCGATTGCGTAGAGGTCGCCGCCCACCCCGCCGCCGTCCACGTCCGTGACTCCAAGGTCACCGACGGCCCCGTCCTGACGGTCCCCCCGCGCGCGTGGGCAGCGTTCCTCGCGGCGAGGGTCACGTCAGCAGGCTGCTGAGGAACGGCACCAGCCGGTCGGCGATCAGCCGGTCGTCCCGGGCCGAGGCGTGTCCGTCGCATCCGAGGAAGTCCAGGCCGGACGTGTCGAGGAACCAGTAGTGGACCCCGCTGTCGCCGGCGTCGTTGCAGGCGTCGACCACCTGCCGGACGTGCTCGGCGTTTCTGTCGAAGCCGACGGCCACGAGGGCCGTGCCGGGACCGTAGCGCGTCCGCAGTGTGCCGAGGAACTCACCGTAGGCGGCGCGGTAGGCGGCAGCGAGGGAATCCGGGGTCCACGGCTCATCGGGGGTGAGGTCGGTGAAGTCGTTGGAGCCGAGGTTCACCACCACGATCTGGGGACGCCAGCTCCCCGGGTTCCGCCAGACGTCGCCCTCCACGCTCAGCAGGGCGCGGTCGTAGTGGGTCCGGTACGTGAGGTCCGGGCAGATACCGGCGACGTTGCGCACCATGCCGAGGCCGGAGAGACCGTTGATCTGGTAGTCGGCGTCCAGTCGCCGGGCCGCCAGCGCACCGTGGCTCACGTCGGTGTTGGTGGTCCGCTTGAGCTGCTCCGGATCGCAGACGCGGGTACCCGAGACATTGCCGTAGCCCACGGTCAGGGAGTCCCCGATGAACTCGATCTGGCGGTCCCGCGGCGGCGGCTTGCTCAGTACGGCGCCTCCGGGCGCGGCGACGAAGCCTCCGAACGTGCTGATGTCCCCCGGGGTGTCGTTGCGTTTGACGACCCGGACCGTGTGCTCGCCGTCCCGAAGGCCGTCGATCCAGTGCGTCGTGTCGCCGGGCGTGATCAGGGTGGCGACGGTGGTCCCGTCGATCTGGATGTCGTAGTCGGCGGCGGCGCAGTCGAGCACCACCCCGACGCCGGTCCCCCGGAAGCGGCCCTCGAAGTACACCCCGGGCCAGCTGAACTGCACGGTCTCGCCGCCGGCCTTGACCCGTCCCGCGGTGTGCACCTGCTCGAAGAAGCTCGTCACGTGCGCCCGCTCCACCGCGCCGGGCGCCGCCGCACGCTCTCGTCCCGGTTCCGGGGCCCTCTCTCCGAACGTCATCCGTGTGCCTTCTCTCCGGCCCTGTCGCGCATCGGTGGGTCACGGCCGAACGTCCGTCATTCCGTCCCTGCGTGTCAACCGACTTATTGATCCGTCCCCGCAGGCAGCGGGGCCGGCTTCAGGAGTGGTGGCGCGGCAGGTTGCCGAGGGGCGGGGACCGGACCGGAACCGGCGGGGCCGGGCTGCGGCGCTTGTTGAGGAGGACGAGGCCGGCGATGGTGATGAGTCCGCCGAGCAGCGCGACGGGGCGCGGTTGCTCGCCGAGCCAGAGGTAGGACGCGGCGAGCGTGACGGCGGGGACGAGGTAGAGCGCGGCGGTGGCGGCGGTGACGCTGAGCCGGGCGACGGCGTAGCCCCAGACGACGAAGCCGGCCGCCGAGGGCAGAAGGCCGAGGAAGACGACCGCCGCCGTCGCACCGGCCGGGGCGTCGAGCACGGCCGAGACCGTACTGGGGGCGAGGGGGACGAGAAGGACGGTCCCGGCCCACATGGCGTACGCGGCAACTTCGAGACCGGTGTAGCGGTGCAGCAGGGGCTTGATCGTCAGGTTGTAGACGGCCTGGCTGCACGCGGCGGCGAGGACGGCCCATGCCGCGGCCGTGTATCCGCTCTCCTTGCCGGACACGCCGACGAGAGCCGCGCCGGCGAGCGCGACGAGTGTTCCGCCGGCCTTGGCCGGGGTGAACCGTTCACCCAGGAAGCAGGCCGCCAGTACGGCGCTCATCGCGGGGACCGAGGCCACGATCAGGCTGGCGGTGCCGGCGGGTACATGGACCTCCCCCCAGTTCAGCAGGAGCTGGTAGGCGCTCATCCCGGTACCGCCCGCGAGGGCGATGCGCCAGAGATCGGCGCGCTCGGGGCGGCGCACACCCAGCGCCGGGGCGACGGCCGCGAGGGCGAGGGAGGCGACGGCGAGGCGGAGGAAGGACAGCTGGGCCGGTCCGTAGCCCTCCAGCGCCACCCGGATCGCGGGGAAGGCGGTGGCCCACAGCAGCACGGTGGCGGCCAGGGCGAACAGGGTCTTGTTGAGCTTCACCCTGTCGACCCTGCCCGGTCATATACATTAGGTCCAGTTACCTTTTCCTTGCTTACCAGGTAGGAGATCTTTCTTGTTGGATGTCCGCCGACTTCGCGTACTGGTCGAGTTCGCCTCGCAGGGCACGGTTGCCGCCGCAGCCCGTGCCCTGCACCTCACCGGCCCGGCCGTGTCCCAGCAGCTGTCCGTGCTGGAGAAGGAAGCGGGGGTGCCACTCCTGGAGAAGCGGGGACGCACCCTCCACCTCACCGGCGCGGGGCAGCGCCTCGTGGACCACGCGCATGTCCTCCTCGGCAACCTCGCCGCCGCCGAATCGGATCTGGCGGCACTGCGCCAGGGCGAACGCGGCACGGTCCGCGTCGCCGCCTTCGCCTCCGCCGCCCGCGCGATCGCCCCCGCCCTCTGGCCCGAGCCCGGCACGGCGCCGGTCCCGGAGGAGCCCGCCGTGTTCCTGGTCGAACACGAGCCCCCGGCCGCCGAGGCCGCTCTCGTCCGCCGCGAGGTCGACATCGCGGTCACCCACTCCTACAGCCTGCTTCCCCGGCCGCTTCCCGCAGGATGCGAGCAGACAGCTCTGTTCGAGGAACCCGTGCATCTCGTCCTGCACCCAGCCGACGCCGCCGACCACCGACTCGCTCCCGGTGCACCGGCAGATCTGCGCCGGTTGGCCGATGCCCCGTGGCTCCTCCCCGGCCCCGAGACGGCCTGCCACGAGATGACACAACGCGCCTGCGGAGCCGCAGGCTTCGTCCCGCGAGCCGTGGCGGTGGCGGGCGACTTCGCCGTTCTGACGGCCCTGGTCGCCCGACGCGCAGGAGTCGCCCTCATTCCCCGCATGGCGTTGCCGGCGCCCGGACCGGACCTGAGCGTGCACACCCTGCGCGTGCCGGTCCACCGGAGCGTCCATGCCCTCCATCGCTCGGGTACGGGTGGGCAGCCCGGCATCCGGCACGTTCTCGACCGCCTCGCCGCGCCCCTCGACGGCTGAGGTCCACGGATCACGCGGCGCGGGTCGCCGCGAGGTGGATCCGGCGGGTCGGGATCTCGTTCTCGTACGCCTCGCGGACCGTGCAGGTGTCGACGCGGAAGGACGCGTACCCGGCCGCGCGGCGGAGCTCGTACTCCGTGAACTCCGCCCAGTAGACCCGCAGGTCGCCGCCGAGCGGATCGTTGGTCACCCCGTCGTGCGTGCCTTCCTTCGCCACGACGAGGAGCTGGCCGCCGGGGCGGAGGGCGGCGGCCCACGAGGCGAGGGTCGCGGGGAGTTCGGTGCGGGGCTGGTCGTGGAGGGCGTAGTAGGCGACGAGGCCGTCCAGGGGCTCGGTGATCGTCCGCTGGTCCTGGACGGCGAACCGGCAGCCGGGCCGTTCCCGGCGGGCGAGGGCGACGCAGCGCGGGGAGAGGTCGATGCCGAGGACGTCGAGGCCCCGGTCCGTCAGGAACTGGGTGACGTGGCCGCAGGGGCCGCAGCCGGCGTCGTACACCCGGCCGCCCGGGACGACCCGCCCGGCGAACGCGCCCAGGGCCTCCAGGTCGAACGGCTTGGTCTCCAACTCGTCCCGGAACAGCCGGAGATACAGGTCGGCGCGGGCGTCCCAGGTGCGGACGACATCGGCGGCGGAGCCGGGAACGGGCGCGGGGGCGGGGGCGGGGGCAGGGGACGTCGTCTCTGGCATGGCCCCAACCTACGGCCGCGCCCGGTGCCGTGGGCCGGGAGGGGATGCGCGGGAGCCCCGCACGGGAGCCGGGCGGACCCGGTCCCGTGCGGGGCGCGCGTTCACGGAGCGGGGGTCGTCAGACCACGGTCATGGTGTACGTACCCGTGCCGTCCTGCCGGCCGCTGGAGTACTGGCGGATCTGCTCGCCGTCGGCGTAGCGGTCGTGGCCGGCCATGGAGCCGGAGTACTTGTTCTGGATGCCGACCTTCGTGCTGCCGGGCACGTCGCGGTAGATGTAGAAGCGCTGGAGGTCGTCCTCCACGCAGGAGGCCGTGGTCAGGACGGCCAGTTCCTGGTTGGCGGTGGCTGCGGGGACGGTGGCGCATCCGCCGTTGCCCCAGTTCCACAGGGATGCCTCGATGACCCCGTTGGACTCCGTGACGTTGCAGAGCTTCCAGTTGTCCAGGTGGGCGCTGAGGAAGCTGGATTCGCGCAGGCGGATGCCGTCGCCGGGCAGGAGCGGTGCGCTCCAGTTGAGGGGCTTGCCGGGGACGTCGATCTTGTAGACGGCGGCCTGGCAGTTCAGGGCGGCCAGTGGGGCGGGGGCCGGGTTCGCGGTGGCCCGCGCGGTCCGGGCCTCGGCGGCCTGCTCGGCCCGGGCGGCCTTCCGCGCCTCGGCGGCCTTCGGGGACGGGACCGCACCGGCCGGGTGGGTCGCGGTGGCGAGGGCGGAGCCGCAGTCCAGGAGGTCCTGCGCCTTGCGCATGATGCTGCCGGCCGGGACCGTGTCCTCGCAGCGCACCGCGCCCTCTTCCAGGGTGGTGTACGTGGTGAAGCTCCCCGCGCCTCCGCCCTCGACCCACTTCAGGGCCCAGCTGCCGTCCGCCTGCTGGACGCGGTTGCAGTTGAGGCTGCCGTAGGTGCCGGTGACCTTCTTGGTGCCCTTGTAGAGGCCGTAGTAGCCCGGACTGGCGAAGTTCCAGGTGACCTCCGTCGCGGCGGTGTTGGTGGAGGTGTACTCCAGCTGCACGTTGAGGCCCACGGTCGCGCCGGCCTTCGTGAGGGCGAGCTGGGGGAAGGCGCCTTCGACGTTGCCGGAGGCGTTGCCGCCCACGGTCACCTTGATGACCGTCTGGACGGTCGTGGTGACCTTCTGGGTGCCGGTCGAGCCCTCGGTGACGTACCAGCCCTTGAAGTGGGTGATGACCGGGGTCACTTCGGTGCTCTTGATGTACGGGTGCCGGGTGCCGAGGTCCGCCGCCGTACAGGCCCCGCCGGGCTCGGCGTCCGCCGCGACGGCGGGTGCGGCGGCGTCCCCGGCGGGCGCGGCGGCGGCCGGTGAGACGGCAAGTCCCACGGTGGCCACGGCGGCCGAGGCGGCACAGGCCATGAGTGTCTTCCCTGAGCGGCGGACGGAGCTTGTGGGGCGCATCGTTGCCTTTCCTCCTGGCTGACTGTGTTCGGTCCGCAGCCGAACGTAGCGGCCGGGGCGGTGGCGGCGTGAGCCCCCAACGGGCCAAAAGCGATCATGGAGGGGCCTATTCCGCCCCTGCGCAGGGGCGGCTCCGGGGGCGCGCGGGCAACGCGGATCAGCCCGCGGCCGGGATCAGCCAGGACGGCAGCAGGGCGTTCGCGGCGGAGACGAAGAGGCGGCGGTCGCGGGGGGCCGGAAGGGCGAGCCAGGCTTCGACGATGCCGGCCTCGCCGTGGGCGAGGAAGCGGCTGGCGGCCTCCACGCGCCAGGCGAGGGAGCCCTCGTCGCCCGGGACCGCCTCGGGCTCGCGCTCCAGGAGCGTGCTGACCGAGACGGTGAAGTGCTCGACGAGCAGATGGTGGAGGACGGCGCTGCGGTGGCCGGTCAGACCCACCGTGTACAGGGCGTCGTGGCGTTCCAGGTGGTCCAGCAGCGCGCCCGACGCCCGCTCCCAGACCTCGTGCACGGGCAGGGTGCCCGCCAGGACGTCGGTGATCCATCCGGCCCGGACCCGGTCCAGCTCCTCGTACAGCACCTGTTCGAGGATCGTCGCCGGGCTGGTGGCGTGCTTGTAGAAGGTGGTGCGGTTGACGCGGGCCTCGCGGACCAGGTCCGCGACCGCGATCTCCTCCACCGGACGCTCGGAGGCGAGCCGCAACACGGCCTCGCGCAGCCGGTCGCGGGTGCGCCGGACGCGGACGTCGAGCGCCGCGTCACCGCCGGCCGGCCCCCGGCCGTCGGCGTAGGGCGGCGAGGGCTGGTTCGAAGGCTGTCCCGACACGGTCGCAGCCTATCGCACGCCTCTCACATGCATTAATCAACATGTGTCTCTTTTCTTTTGGGCGATCCGGTGCCACAATCAGAAACGTGGCAGAGCGGCCCGAGAGCTGACATTTCGGCCGTGCCACCTATCGGACGGACGAAGGAAGCAACACCATGAAGGCATCTGTCACCAAGGGTCTGGGCCAGGGTTTCGTCGTCGAGGAGATCGACATCGCCGATCCGGTCGGGCATGAGGTACGCGTCCGGGTGCAGGCCTCCGGCCTGTGCCACTCGGACCTGAGCGTCGCCACGTTCATCGGCGGCGAGTTCCCCGTCGTCCTCGGCCACGAGGTCGCCGGTGTGGTCACGGAGACCGGCCCCGAGGTCACCCAGGTCAAGGCCGGCGACCACGTCGTCGGCAGCCTCATCCAGTACTGCGGCTCCTGTGTGAACTGCCTCAGCGGCCGCACGCACATCTGCCTGCGCCCCGAGGCGACCCTGCGCGCCGCCGGCCAGGCCCCCCGGCTGAGCTGGAACGGTGCACCGGTGGCCCAGGGCATGGGGCTCGGCGGCTTCGCGCAGGAGACGCTCATCCACGAGAACCAGCTGGCCGTCGTCCCGCAGGACATGCCGTGGGCCCCCGCCGCACTGATCGGCTGCGGCGTGCTCACCGGCGCCGGCGCCGTCCTCAACAGCGCCGACGTCCGCCAGGGCGACACCGTCGTGGTCATCGGCGCGGGCGGCGTGGGGATGAACGCGGTCAGCGGGGCCCGGATCGCCGGGGCCGGCACGATCATCGTGACCGACATCGAGGACGCGAAGCTGGAGCGCGCCAAGGCGTTCGGCGCGACCCACGTCGTCAACTCCCGTACGGTCGACCCGGTCGAGGCCGTCCGCGACATCACCGGCCAGGGCGCGGACCACGTCTTCGACTTCGTCGGCGTCCGCCCGGTGACCGCCCAGGGCATGCAGATGCTCGGCAAGGGCGGCGGGCTCTACCTGATCGGCGTCGGCGGCATGGACGCGGGCATCGACGTCTCCGCACTGACCGCGCTGAGCAACTCGCAGAAGGTCCAGGGCGTCTACATGGGCTCCTCGAACCTCAAGCGCGACATCCCGTTCTACGCCTCGATGTACCTCCAGGGCCGGATGAACCTGGACGACCTCGTCTCCAAGGAGATCGGGCTCGGTGACATCGAGCAGGGCTACGAGTCGCTGAAGGACGGGACGACCGCCCGCGTCGTCATCACCGACTTCTCCTGAGCCGGGACGCCCGCAACGGGGTGTGACGGATGTGCGCGGATGTGCGCAGGGGCCGTACGGACGTCTCCGTACGGCCCCTGCGGCGTGACTCCCCCGGGGCGTGACTCCCCCGCGACCCGCCCCCGTCTACAGCCCGGCCCGCAGTGCGTTGACGCGTGCGGCGGCCGCGTCGAAGCGGGTGCCGTCGAGGGCGCCGGAGGCCAGGGCATCGCTGAGGGCGGTCACCGCCGTGTCGCCCTGGGAGACGCTGCGCGAGGAGCAGAGGACGAGGTCCATGCCCGCGGAGGCCGCCGCGACCGCGCGCTGCGCGGTCGTGCCAAAGGACTGGAGCGCGCCGGCCTCCAAGGCGTCGGTGATCGTGACGCCGGTGTAGCCGAGGCGGTCGCGCAGTTCGGCGACGACCGCCGGGGAGAGTCCGGCCGGGCGCGCGGGGTCCAGCGCGGTGTAGATCGCCCACGAGAGCATGACGAGCTTCACTCCGGCCGCGACGGCGTCCCGGTACGGCACCTCGTCCACCCCGCGCAGCGTGGCCGCCGACGTGGTGAGGGTGACGGAGCGCAGGTCCGTGTTCTGGCTCGCCGAGGCGGGGCCGAGGCCCGGGAAGTGCTTCGCGGTGGCGGCGACCCCGACGTCCTGCTGCGCGCGGATGAACGCCGTACCGCAACTGGCCACCGCGGCGGCCGACTTGCTGTAGGAACGCTCGTACTGGTCGGTGAAGTCACCGGTCTTGCGGTACACGTCGAGGACCGGCGCGAGGTTGACGTTCATGCCGACGCCCGCGAGGTTCATCCCCGCGCCGCCGCCGGTGAAGTCGGCCCACTGGAGGGGGTCGGCGGAGGCGCCGACGTCCTTGGCGGACATCACCGGCTCTCCCGGCAGCCGACGGACCACGCCGCCCTCCTGGTCGGTCATCAGGAGCAGCGGGGCCTGCACCGGGGAGTTGGCGTGCGCGGCCTTCATCGAGCGGACGACGCCCTCGATCTGGGTCAGGTTCTCGATGTTCTCCCCGAAGAAGATCACCCCGGCCGTGCGCCCCTGCTCGATGGCGTTCATCAGCGAGGCCGGAGGGGTGAGCCCGGGGTAGGAGTGGATGACGCACTGCCCGGCGCGCTGCTGGGGGGTCAGGGCGGCGACGGCGGCCGGGGGGCGGGCGGCTTCCGGGGGCCGTACGGCTTCCGGGTTCCGGGCGTTCCCCGGGGGCCGTACGTGCTCCGATGTCCGTGCGGCGGCCTGGGCGGCGGCCGTCGCTCCGAGTCCGCCGGCCAGGGCCGCGGCTCCGGCGGCGAGGGCGGCGCGCCTGCTGAGGGATGGCGTGGGGTCCATGGTGTGCTCCTTCGTCGGCGGTCGTGGAGCCGGGCGGGCGGGCCGTGCTCCACACGCGGGCCCGGCGTGGACGCCGTGGGGGCGTACACGGGGGTAACGGGCCCGGGGCTCCCCGCGCACGGGCCGCAGCGGCCGGGGTGGCACGGCCGCTGCGGCCCGCACGGTTCTCGCGCGGGACGCGGCTCCCCGAGGGGTGACCACGTCCCGCGTCACACCGTCACGGCGTGTTGTTGGCCAGGGCGAGCAGCCGGGAGCGGTCGCCGCCGAAGCGGTCGCGGTCGACGGCGCCCGAGATGCCGCTCACCGATCCGGTGGAGCTGTACTGCCAGACCGTCCAGTACGGGAAGCCCGTCGGGATGGTCGGGTTGGTGGCCGTGGTCCAGTGGGCGACCCAGAGCGGGCTGCGGGTGGACATGCCGGTCCAGCCGCCGGTGCAGGTGTTCCACCAGCTGGGGCTGGTGTAGATCACGACGTCGCGGCCGGTGCGGGACTTGTACGTGTTGTAGAAGTCGAGGATCCACTGCCGCATGGAGGTCTGCGAGTAGCCGTAGCAGGTGCCCTCGATGTCCAGGACGCCCGGGAGCGTGAGGTTGTCGCGCGACCAGCCGCCGCCGTTGCCCGCGAAGAACGTGGCCTGGGCGGCGCCGCCGGAGACGTCCGGGCGGGCGAAGTGGTAGGCGCCCCGGATCACCCCGGCGTAGTAGGCGTTCGGGTAGTTGGTGTTGAAGTTCGGGTCCTTGTAGGTCAGGCCCTCGGTCGCCTTCATCCAGGCGAACTCGATCCCGGCGCCGCGCACCGAGGTCCAGTTGATGGAGCCCTGCCACTTGGAGACGTCGATGCCGAGCGGGTTGGCCTTGACGGTGACCTCTGGCTGGGCGTCGAGGCGCAGGTTCCTGGTGTCCGGTCTGAAGGTCTGGCCGTCTTCGAGGTAGCCGACGCCCATGTACCCCTGGCCGAGGGGTACGGGGTCCTGCTTGGCGGGCGCGGCCGTGGCGGTGCCGGACATCAGTCCGAGGAGCAGCGCGGCGCTCGTGCCGAGGACACCGGCCAGGGTGAGCCGTCGACGAGTGGGGGCGAGGGAACGCGGGGTGGTCCGGGAGAACAAGGCGGCCTCCTGCTGGGTGGGGGGGGCGGATGCCGCGACAGGCCCGACCGGCCGCGCGTTGCGTCCGGATCTACGCGCGTCCAGTTGTCGCGAACACGACACAGTGAGCCACAGGCGCGGGGGTCGGGTAAAGAGCGCCCGCCTCCCATTAGTGGTCTGAACCAAAGGACGGTCCGGTGAGCTGTACAAACGACCGGTGACCGGCGGAACTTTTCCTAACTGGCGGCGGGACGACGCGCTGGAGCTTTCCCGGACCTGCGACGGGACTTCGCGGCGGGCCTTCCCGGACCGGCGCCCGCTCCCCACGCGCGAACGGGCGTCCGCCGCCCCACGCCCGGTCCACGCACGCCACCCCGCCCCCGCCCCCGCGACCACCGCCCCGCACTCGAACTGGCGGCCACCGCCCCGCACTCGATCGGGTGGACGTTCCCGCGCGGACGTGGCTCGGGGCCGCAACCGGGCACGGCGGGCGCGATCATGCGGCGGTGATCTCTTCGATTCGGACGGCACGCCGTCCCAAGTCCCCGCTCCTGGCCGGGTTCGGCGGCACGCTCGCCCTGCTGACCCTGCTCCCGGCCGTCCCCGCCACGGCCGCCGCGCCCGCGCAGGACGCCTCGCCGCGCGTGGTCACCCCGGCGGAGCGCAGGACCTCCGCGTATCTCGACTCGCTCCAGGGCCGGCCCGCCGCGCTGAAGGCGTTCTTCAAGGCGCTGCCCAAGGGCGGCGACCTCCACAACCACCTCTCGGGCGCGGCCACGACCGAGTACCTGATCAAGCTCGCGATCGACAAGGGCCTGTGCATCGACGCGACGATGACGGCGGTGGCGCCGCCGTGCGGCCCCGGGGCCCGCCCGGCAGCCGACGCGCGGACCGACGCGGCGTTCCGCCGGGAGATCGTGCGGGCCTGGTCCATGCAGGACTTCCCGGCCGGCGAGTCCGGGCACGACCACTTCTTCGACACCTTCGGCAAGTTCGGCCTGGCGACCTGGGACCGGGGCAAGCTCCTGGCGAACGTCGCCAACACCGTCGTCGCACAGAACCAGTTCTACCTGGAGACGATGGTCACCCCCGCCTCGGACAGCGCCAAGGCGCTGTCCGAGAAGGTGGGTTACGACGCCGACCTCGCCGCGTTCCACCGCAAGCTGCTGGCCGGCGGTCTGAACAAGGTCGTCGACGAGGCGGTCCGCGAGGCCGACGAGGGCGACGCGGACTTCCGCCGCACCGCGCACTGCGACACGAAGCGCCCCGACCCCGGCTGCCGGCTTCCCGTCCGCTGGATCTCCCAGGTCTCCCGGGGCAGTTCCCCGGCCCGCGTCTTCACGCAGATGGCCGTGGGCATGCGGCTCGCCGAGCGCGACCCGCGTTTCGTCGCCGTCAACCTCGTCCAGCCCGAGGACTGGGACAGCTCGCTGGAGAACTACAGCCTCCAGATGCGGATGCTGAAGTACCTGCGCGGCCAGTACCCCGGCGCCCATCTCACCCTGCACGCCGGTGAGCTGGCCCCCGGCCTCGTCAAGCCCGAGGACCTGACCTTCCACATCAACGAGGCCGTCCGCGTCGCCGGCGCCGAGCGCATCGGCCACGGCGTCGACCTCGTCCACGAGGACAACTGGCGCGACCTGGCCCGCACGATGGCCCGCCGCGACATCGCCGTCGAGGTCCCCTTCTCCAGCAACAAGCAGATCCTCGGCATCGCGGGCGCCGACCACCCGTTCAACGCCTACCGGCGCTACGGAGTCCCGATCGTCCTGTCCACCGACGACCCCGGCGTCTCCCGCATCGACATCAGCCACGAGTACCAGTACGCCTCCGAGACGTACGACCTCGACTACCCCACCCTCAAGGACCTGGCCCGCGCCTCCCTGGAGTACGCCTTCCGCGAGGGCCGCGGCCTCTGGACCGCCGGCTCCGCCCGCACCGGCTACCGTCCGGTCCCCGCCTGCGCCACCAGCCGCCCCGGCGCCGGCGACCCCACCCCCCGCTGCCTCGGCTTCCTCTCCGAGAACCCGAAGGCCGCCACCCAGTGGCGCCAGGAGGTGGCCTTCGCCGCCTTCGAGCGGGCCCACGGCGGACGCCGCTGACACCGAACCCCCTCTGCCGGGCCGCGGGGCACCGCCCCTGCGGCCCGGTGGTGCGTACGGACCCCGCCAAGACCTGGGCCCCGCACGCACGGCGCAGAAGCGCTGCACGGCATGCACACAACCGTGGTCACGGCGCCCATAGTCTTCGTGGCGCACAGCGGGCCTCCCCCGTCTCTCCCGCCTTGGGCGGTATGCGCCGGACCGGAGTCCCGACGAGTGAGCGTGCCCCGGCCCGTACGCGGCCACGGTGACCTCGCCCCGTGCCGGGGGCGGAACCCACGCCCGCGTCAGGTTTCCGTGTGCACACGAATCGGAGTCGTCAGCCATGCTGAAGAAGGCCCTCTGGCGCGCGGGCGCCGTCATCGCGCCCGTGCTGCTGTCCCTCGGACTGGTCACCGCACCGCCGGCCTCGGCCGAGGGATACGGGATCAACATCCCGCTCACCGTCGACACGCCGGACTTCGCGTGCGGGAAGACGTGGACCGAGCCGGTCGCCTACCACCAGTTGGTGTGGCAGTGCGACGGGAACCTGGTGCTGTACAGACAGGACCACCACGCTCTGTGGGCGAGCGGCACGTACGGCTGGTCCAACATCACCAACCCCACGACCAAGCTGAACTTCTCGCGCTACGGCTACATGTCCATCCGCGACCACAACGCCAACATCGTCTGCGCGTGGGGCGGTCCCGCCTCGGCCGGTGGGTACGTCCGGGTGCAGAGCGACGGCAATCTGGTCGTCTACACCAGCGGCGGGACCGCCGTCTGGGCGTCGGGGACGTACGACGGGCGGCAGGGGTCGGTCCACGCGTGCGGATGACCGGGACGTGCGGGTGGGCACGGCGCCACTGAGCGTGCCTCCCGCACACCGGTGCGCGCCGCCGGCACCACAGGCCCCGGACCGCTCACCTCACCTCACCTCGTCCGGGTGAGGCGGATGGTGTCGCGGTACCACTTGGCGCTGTCCTTCAGGGTCCGCTCCTGCGTGTCGTAGTCGACGCGGACGATGCCGAACCGCTTGTCGTAGCCGTAGGACCATTCGAAGTTGTCCATCAGCGACCAGGCGAAGTAGCCCCGGACGTCGGCCCCTTGGGCGCGGGCCTCGGCGACGGCGGCGATGTGGTCGGCGAGGTACGTGGTGCGGTCGGCGTCGTGGATCGCGCCGTCCTCGGAGACGGTGTCGTCGAAGGCGGCGCCGTTCTCCGTGACGACCGTCGGGAGGCCGTAGTCGTGCTCCAGGCGGACGAGCAGGTCCGTGAGGGCGTCGGGGGTGATCTCCCAGTCCATCGCGGTGCGCGGCAGGTCGCGCTCCACCTGCCGGGTGACGGGCAGGCCGTCGGCGTCGGTGGCGGCGCCGTCCTCCGTGGTGCCGGAGAACAGCGCGCCCCGGTAGAAGTTGACGCCGAGGACGTCGAGGGGGGTGGAGATGGCGGCCAGGTCGCCGTCCTCCACGGGGAGCGCGATGCCCTGGGCGGCGAGGTCGGCGACGATGTCGTCGGGGTAGGCGCCCTTGACGACGGGGTCGAGGTAGAGGCGGGCGCCGAGCCCGTCGGCGCGGCGGCATGCCTCCGCGTCCTCGGGGCTGTCGGTCTCGGGCGTCGCGGTGCCCAGGTTGAGGGTGATGCCCAGCTCCAGCGCGTTGCCCCGGGCCCCGGCCTGTTCGCGCAGGTGCCGGGCGGCGAGGCCGTGGCCGAGGAGCAGATGGTGCACGGCGTGGATCGCCTCGCCGAAGTTCTGCCGGCCGGGGGCCTGGCTGCCGTAGGCGTAGCCGAGCATGGCCGAGCACCAGGGTTCGTTGAGTGTGGTCCAGTGCGTCACCCGGTCACCGAGGGCGTCGTAGGCGAGCGCGGCGTACTCCGCGAAACGGTACGCGGTGTCGCGCACCGGCCAGCCGCCCGCGTCCTCCAGCTCCTGGGGGAGGTCCCAGTGGTAGAGGGTGATCCAGGGGGTGACGCCCTTGGCGTCCAGCTCGTCGACGAGACGCTTGTAGAAGTCCAGCCCCTTCGCGTTGGCCGGGCCCCGGCCGCCCGGCTGGATGCGCGGCCAGGCCAGCGAGAAGCGGTACGTGTCGACGCCGAGGTCCGCGATCAGCGCGACGTCCTCGGGCATCCGGTGGTAGTGGTCGCAGGCCACGTCGCCGTTCTCGCCGCGCACGACCATGCCCGGCACCCGGCAGTACGTGTCCCAGATCGACGGCGTTCTGCCGTCCTCGGCCGCCGCGCCCTCGATCTGGTACGCGGCGGTGGCGACGCCCCAGCGGAAGTCGGCGGGCAGGCCCGGGACGGCCCGGGCGGCGATCTCGCGGGCGTAGGACTGAGGGGTGACGAGGTTCATGGTTCTCCTGAGGTGTGCGGTGCTCGGGGCTGTCTAGGCGGGGGCCGGGGCCTCGTGGTGGAGCCAGCAGGCCACCGTGCGGGAGTCGTCCGAGCCGTCCGGTGCGGCGAGCACCGGGACATGGGTGTCGCAGCCCTCGGTCCGCTTGGCGCAGCGGGGGTGGAAGGCGCAGCCGGCCGGCATCGCGGAGAGGTGCGGGGGCGAGCCGGGGATGCCGCTGAGTTCGCGGCGGGGGCCGTGGAGCGCGGGGAAGGAGTGGAGCAGTCCGGCGCTGTAGGGGTGGTGCGGTTCCCGGTAGATGTCGGAGGCGCCGGCCTCCTCGACGATCCGGCCGCCGTACATGATCGCGATCCGGTCGGAGAACTCGATGAGGAGGGAGATGTCGTGGGTGATGAACACGACCGAGAAGCCGAGTTCCTCGCGGAGCCGGACGAGCTGGCGCAGGATCTGGCGCTGCATGACGACGTCGAGCGCGGTGGTGGGCTCGTCCATGATGACGATCTCGGGTTCCAGGGCGAGCGCCATCGCGATCATCACGCGCTGGCGCATGCCGCCGGAGAGCTGGTGCGGGTAGGCGCCGAGCCGGTCGGCGGAGATGCCGACGAGGTTGAGGAGTTCCCGGGCGCGTGCGGTGCGCTCGGCCTTCCTCATCTCGGGGCGGTGGGCCTGGAGGACGTCGGTGAGCTGGTTGTGGACGGTGTAGACCGGGTTCAGGGAGTTCATCGCGCCCTGGAAGACGATGGACAGCTCCTGCCAGCGGAAGGCGCGCAGTTCGGCGGCGGACATGCTGAGCAGGTCCAGCGCCTCGCCGTCGCGCGGGTGGTAGTGGACCTCGCCGCCGGTGATCACGCCGGGCGGGGAGAGCAGCCGGGTCACGGCGTAGGCGAGGGTGGACTTCCCGGAGCCGGATTCGCCCGCGAGGCCGAGGACTTCGCCCCGGTGCAGGGTCAGGTCGATGTCGCGCAGGGCGTGCACGGCGTCGTCGCCGGTGCCGTAGTCCACGTTCAGGCCGCTGATGGTGAGGACGGGCTCGCTCATGAGCGGGTCTCCTTGCGGGGCGGGGTGCCGGTACGGGCCACCGGGGTGAAGCCGACGCGCATCCTGACCTTGCGGGAGCCGCCGGTCTCGGTGCGCAGCCGCGGGTTGACGAACTCGTCGATGCCGAAGTTGATCAGCGCGAGGGACATGCCGAGCAGGGCGATGCAGAGCCCGGCCGGGACGAACCACCACCACGCGCCCTGGGCCAGTGCCTGGCTGGACTGCGCCCAGAACAGGACGGTCCCCCAGTTCCAGTTGGAGATGTCTGCGACGCCGATGAAGGCGAGGGTGATCTCGGAGAGGATCGCGAAGATGACCGTGCCGACGAAGCCCGAGGCGATGACGGCGGTGAGGTTGGGCATCACCTCGAAGACGATGATCCGCCAGGTCGGCTCGCCGGTGGCGCGGGCCGCCTCCACGTAGTCGCGGCGGCGCAGCGAGAGCGTCTGGGCGCGCAGCACGCGGGCGCCCCAGGCCCAGGAGGTGAGGGCGATGACGACGGCGATGAGCAGGTCGCCGGCGTCCGTGACGAAGCTGGCGATGATGATGATCAGCGGCAGTCCGGGGATCACCAGGAAGACGTTGGACAGCAGCGACAGCACCTCGTCGGCCAGTCCGCCGAGGAACCCGGCGGTGACGCCGATCAGCACGGACAGGGCGGTCGCGAGGATGCCCGCGACGAAGCCGACGACGAGGACGCCCCGGGTGCCGACGAGGATCTGCGAGAGCACGTCCTGACCGGTCTGCGTGGTGCCGAACCAGTGCGCACCGGACGGCGGTTGCAGCAGGTCCTGGCTCATGGTGTCGGGGTCGTACGGGGCGATCCACGGGCCGACGATCGCGATCAGCACGAAGAAGAGCAGGATGCCCAGTCCGACGACGGTCTTCCGGCCGCGCAGGAATCGGAAGCGGCGCCTGCTCGCTGCCGGGGTCTCGGCGGCGTCGAGTACGGCGGTCTCGGTTGCGGTGACGGCCACGGCCCTACGCCTCCCTTCGGGTACGGGGGTCGAGGAGCATGTAGAGGATGTCGGCGAGGAGGTTCGCCGCGAGGACGGCGAGCGTGATGATGAGGAAGATGCCCTGCATGAGGGGGTAGTCCTTGGCTCCCACGCCCTGGAAGAGCTGGTAGCCGATGCCCGGGTAGTTGAAGACCATCTCCACCAGGAGCGTGCCGCCGACGATGAAGCCGAGGGAGAGGGCGAAGCCGGAGATGTTGGGCAGGATCGCGTTGCGTGCCGCGTAGCCGAACATCACCCGGCGCTCGGAGAGCCCCTTGGCCTGGGCGACCATGACGTAGTCCTCGCTGGACACCGTCACCATCATGTTCCGCATGCCGAGGATCCAGCCGGCGACCGCGCTGAGGACGATCGTGCAGCCGGGCAGCACCCCGTGGTAGAGCGCGCTGGAGATGAACGGCCAGTCGAAGGCCGGCACCAGCCAGTTGTCGTAGCCGCCCTCGAAGGGGAAGAGCGACCACTCCGTGGCGAACAGCCAGATCGCGATGAGCCCGAGCCAGAAGTACGGGATCGACGAGATGAAGGTGGTGACGGGCAGCAGGTTGTCCATCCAGGAGCCGCGCCGCCAGCCCGCGAAGACCCCGAGGCCGGTGCCGAGGACGAAGCTGATCAGCGTGGTGATGCCGACGAGGGCGAGGGTCCAGGGCAGCGACTGCGCGATGATCTCGCTGACCGGGGTCGGGAAGAACGTGAAGGAGAGCCCGAGGTCGCCGTGGAGCAGATGGGACCAGTAGTCGGTGTACTGCTCCCAGAGCGACTGGTTCTTGTCGAGGCCGAAGAGGGCCTTCAGCGAGTCGATGGCGCTGGTGTCCAGCTGACCCTGGAAGCGGGCGATCAGTGCCTGGACGGGGTCGCCGGGCATCAGCCGCGGGATGAGGAAGTTGATGGTGATGGCGGCCCAGGCGGTGACCAGGTAGAAGGCGAGCCGTTGGAGCAGGAACTTCACTTCGCAGCCTCCTTCTCGTGGTCGTCGGTGCGGGCGGTGCCGGTGTTCTCGTACAGCCAGCAGGCGGCCCACTGGCCGTCGGCCAGGTCGAAGCGCGGCGGCAGGTCGGTGCGGCAGCGCTCCATCGCCTTGGGGCAGCGGGGGTGGAAGCGGCAGCCGGCCGGGGGGTCGATGAGCGAGGGCGGCTCGCCCGTGCCGTTCTCCTGCGCGTCCTCGTCGTCGCCCGCCCGGTCCGGGTGGGGGGCGGAGGCGATGAGGAGCTGGGTGTACGGGTGGGCGGGGCGCTGGGTGACGGTCTCGCTGTCGCCGCCCTCGACGATCCGGCCCGCGTACATCACGAGGGTGGTGTCGGCGAAGTAGCGGGCGGACGCGATGTCGTGGGTGATGTAGAGGATCGCGAGGTGGAAGCGGTCCTTGAGGTCCTTGAGGAGATTGAGGATGCCGAGCCGGATGGAGACGTCGAGCATCGAGACGGGCTCGTCGGCGAGGAGGACCTGGGGGTCGGCGCCGAGCGCGCGGGCGATCGCCACGCGCTGGCGCTGGCCGCCGGACAGCTCGTGCGGGAACTTGTCCAGGTACTGATGAGGAGGAGTCAGCTGGACGCGGTTCAGCAGAGCGGTCAGGTTCTTCTCCAGCTCCTCCTCGCCGCTGCCGGCCCGGCCGTGGATCCTCAGCGACCGGGTCAGGTGGTAGCGCACGGTGTGCACGGGGTTCAGCGAGGCGAACGGGTCCTGGAAGATCAGCTGGACCCGGCGGACGTACCTGCGGAAGGACCGGCCACGTCCGGCCTTCACCGGCTCCCCGCCCAGGTGGATCTCGCCCGAGGTGAGCGGATACAGCTGGGCGAGCAGTCTGGCGACGGTGGACTTCCCGGAGCCCGACTCCCCCACCAGGGCCGTGACGGTGCCGCGCCGCAGTTCCAGCGAGGCGTCGTCGACGGCGTGGACGGTGCGGCGGGTGCGCGCGAGGAGGTCGCGGGCGGTGCGCCGCACGGCGAAGTGCTTGGTGACTCCGCGTGCTTCGAGCACGATGTGGTTGTTCTCTGACTGTGCAGACATGGCCGATACCCTGAGTCCCTGACGTCCGAATCCCTGCGTCCTACTTGGCGGGCTTGAGCCTCAGCACGATCTCCAGCGAGGAACGCTGGGTGTGCTGCGGGTCGGCGTACGGGTCGGCCTCGGTCGGCCAGCCCACCCAGTTCTTCGTGGAGTACTCCGCCCCGATCGGGGCCGCGGCGGTCGGAATCATCGGCGCCTGCTCGACCATGATCTTCTGGAGGGTGGTCATCGCCGCGGTGCGGGCGGTGTCCGTGGTCGCCTGGGCGAAGTCCTTCAGCGCCTCGGTCGCCTCGGGGCTCTTGAAGCGGCCGAAGTTGCCCTGCTGGGAGGGCTTGCCGATGGGCTGGAGCAGCGCCCCGTCCATGATGTTCTGGTACATGTCGTACGGGGTGGCGCCGCTGTTGGTCCAGTGCAGGGTGGCGTCGAAGTTGCCGTTGGCGACGTTCGCGCCCCAGGCGTCGGCGGTCTGCGTCTTGACCTTGGCGTCGATGCCGATCTGCTTGATGTTGTCCTTGATGATCGACAGGCCCGTGATGTAGTCGTTCCAGCCGGCCGGGTCGGTGAGCGTCAGCTTCACGGCCTTGCCGCCCGGGTCCTTGAGGACGCCGCCGGCGAGGGTGAAGCCGGCCTTCTCCAGGACCTTCTTGGCGCCCTCGACGTCGGGCTTGGTGGTGGCGCTCTTGTACTCGGGGGCGATGAAGGACTCCCCGGCCGGCAGCGGGATGCCGGTGGGGTTGGTGATCTCCGGGTAGAGCGTGGCCTCGGCCTGGGTGTAGATGGCGTTGCGGTCGATGACCATCGCCATGGCCTTGCGCAGCGCCGGGTTGTCGAAGGGCTTGCGGGTGGTGTTGAACCAGAGGCCGTGGATGCCGAGCCCGGAGGGGAACCACAGCTTGTGGTTCTTCGGGTCCTTGTCGATGAAGAGCTTCTTGAAGTCCGGCATGAAGACGAACGACCACTCCAGCTTGCCGCTGGCCAGCGCCGTGGTGGCGGCGTTGTTGTCGTTGTACGTGCTGTAGCGCAGCTCCTTGACCTTCGTCGACCCCTTCCAGTAGGTCGGCGTGGCGACCAGGGTGGTGGTCTGCGGGGTGAAGGACTTCAGCTTGTACGGGCCCGAGCCGACGGGCGTCCGGTTGGGCCAGGTCTCCGGGTTGTCGACCTTCTCCCAGATGTGCTTGGGCACGATGTACTGCTGGATGATCTTGTTCTGGTTGACGTACTGCGAGTCGTCGAAGGTCAGGACGACCTTCTTGCCCTGGACCTCGACCCCGCCCCACTTGATGCCGTCGGCGTTGAGCGCCGGGTGCTTCTTGAGCAGGTCGAAGGTGAAGGCCACGTCCTCGGCGGTGAGCGGCTTGCCGTCGGCCCACTTGGCGCGCTCGTCCAGGGTGAAGGTGACCTTGGTGTAGTTGAGGTCCCACTTCCAGTCCGTGGCGAGCCACGGGTCGGCCTTGTCGGAGGGCCGGATCTGGCTCACCATCGCGAGCGGCTCGTAGATCATCCAGCGGTAGCCGAGGGTGGCGCCGGCCGAGGTGTTCAGGAACGGGTTGCTGTTGTTGGTCTGCGGTCCGTCCGGCTTGCCGAGGTTCAGGACGCCGGTGGCGCCGCCGCCGGACTTGTTGTTCCGGTTGGAGTTGGCGGACGAGCATCCGGCGGCGAGCGCGACCACCGCGGTGGCGACCGCGACGGCTCTGAGCGTGTGGTGACGGCGTGCGGACATGGCGACTCCAGGAGGGACTGGCGGGTCTGGGAGATCCGGAAACGGGCAGCGCGGGGCGCGCCGGACGACGGCCTGTGCGGTGGTACGGGGTGCGGTGGGGGCCGGAGCCCTGTCCGCTAGGGGGTGGCCGACGAGTGGCGCACGACCAGTTCGGTGGGCAGGACGACCGGCGCGTCGGGTGCCGGTGTGCCGCCGAGGTGGGAGAGCAGCATCCGTGCGGCCGTCTCACCCATCTGCCGGGTGGGCTGGCGCACGGTGGTCAGGGGCGGTTCGGTGTGCTCGGCCATCGGGATGTCGTCGAAGCCGACCACCGCGACGTCGTCGGGCACGCGCCGTCCGGCGGCGCGCAGCGCCCGCAGGACGCCGGCCGCCGAGATGTCGTTGTGGGCGAAGACCGAGTCGAACTCCGTGCCGGAGGCGAGGAGCCGCTCCACGGCCAGCCGGCCGCATGCCTCGGTGAAGTCGCCGCGGACGACCAGGTCGGTGGGCAGCACGGAGAGGAATCCGGCCAGCCGGTCGCGTACGCAGCCGAAGCCTTCGGGGCCCGTGACGACCAGGGGCCTGGTGCGGCCGGTGGCCCGCAGATGGCGGGCTGCCGACGCGCCCCCGTCGTGGTTGGTGGTCACGACGGAGGGGAATTCGGGGTGGTGGCCGCGATCGTCGATCAGCACGATCGGCAGGCCGCTGCGGTGGAGTGCGGTGAGGTGGTCGAGCGTGTTCTCCGGTTCGACGACCACGAGTCCGTCGAAGGCGCGCGCCGACACCTGGCTGGTGAAGCGCTGGACGGACTCGGCGCCGCGGTTGCAGGTGAACAGCAGGAGCCCGTAGTCGGCCGCCTCGACGGTGTCGACGACGCCCTGGAGCACCTCGCCCATCCACGGCCAGGTCAGTGAGGGCACCAGCATGCCGACCGTACGGCTGCTGCCCCGGGCCAGTCCGACGGCGCCCGAGCTGGGAACGTAGCCGAGCTGTGCGATCACTTCACGAACACGGGCGGCCGTCGAACCGTCCACTTCCCCCTTGGTGTTGATGACCCGGGACACGGTCGTCTTGCTGACGCCGGCCTCGCGGGCGACATCGGCGATGGTGACACGCATCGGGGGGGCCTCCAGGACAGAACGGGACAGAGCGAACGGCCTGCGGTGGAACCGGTACCGCAACCGGTTCCGGAACCGGTACCGGCGTCGGTGGCGAGAGTTAACCCCGCTGGAACACGGCCGTCAATACATCACGTCGAGATTGGTCCGGACCCATTCCCCGGCCCGCAGACAAGGGCAGTTGCGTTCAACTCATGAACGCACAGGCCTCTTGACGTGAACACACTGGTGCCGTTCACTCTCGCCTCGTCCGACGGCACCTCCCCCACGCTCCCGCCGAGGAAGGCATCCAGCCATGACCCGATCAGGAAGGGCGGCACGGGCACTGCTCGCCGCCGCGCTCGCGACCGCCGGTCTCACCGGCCTCTCGTCCGGCACCGCCCAGGCCGCGGGCGAGACGGTGCACATCGCCCTGACGACCACGGACGACGCGGGGGGCCGCCATGTCACGCGCGGCCTCCAGGACCAGACCCCCATCGCCTTCGCCGCGGGCGGCGGCGGCGCCGGCACCACCGTCACGGTGGACGAGAACACCCGGTACCAGACCTTCACCGGCGGCGGCGCCTCCTTCACCGACACCGCCGCCTACCTGATGAAGAGCAGCGGCGCGCTCAGCCAGGCGACCCGTGACGCCACGATGAAGAAGCTCTTCTCCCCCACGGAGGGCATCGGGCTGTCCTTCGTCCGCAATCCGATGGGCGGTTCGGACCTCGCGCGGTACGGCTACACCTACGACGACCTGCCTGCCGGTCAGACCGACCCGTCCCTCGCGACGTTCTCGATCGCACATGATCTCGAAGACGTGCTGCCGCTGACGAAACAGGCCAAGCAGCTCAACCCGGCGCTGACGACGGTGGCCTCGCCGTGGACCGCGCCGGCCTGGATGAAGGACAGCGGGCAGCTCAACGGCGGCTGGCTGAAGGCGGAGCACTACGGCACCTACGCCGACTACTTCGTGAAGTACCTCCGCGCCTACCGCGACCAGGGCGTCCCGGTCGACTACGTCACCGCGCAGAACGAGCCGACCTGCTGCGGCGGCTACCCCTCGATGAGCTGGAACGGCTCCGGGCTGGCCTACTTCACCAAGAACGAGCTGCTGCCCAAGCTGGCCGGCGCGGGCCTGGCCACCAAGGTGCTGGCGCACGACTGGAACTGGGACACCTACGACGCGTACGCCGCCGCGACCGTGGACGACGCCGCCGTGCGCAGCCACCCCAACTTCGGCGGGGTGGCCTGGCACGGCTACGGCGGCGACGTCGCCAAGCAGACGGCGGTGCACGACCGGTACCCGGCGGTGGACGCCTTCCAGACCGAGCACTCCGGCGGCACCTGGATCGCCGACCAGCAGCGCGAGGACATGATGAACATCATCGATTACACCCGCAACTGGGCGAAGTCGGTGACCAAGTGGTCCCTGGCGGTGGATCAGAACCGCGGTCCGCACAACGGCGGCTGCGGCACCTGCGACGGGCTGATCACCGTGCACCACGGGGACTCACGGAGCGGCCAGGTCGACTACACCGTCGAGTACTACACGATGGGGCACCTGACCAAGTTCGTCCGGCCGGGCGCCGCCCGGATCGCCTCCACGGCCAGCTCCACCGTGCCGAACGTCGCCTGGCGCAACCCGGACGGCTCCAAGGCGCTGATCGCCTACAACGGCGGCGGCTCCGCCCAGCAGCTCACGGTCAACTGGGGAGGCAGCACCTTCACCTACACCCTGCCCGCCCGCACCTCCGCGACGTTCACCTGGTCGGGGACGCAGTCCGGCTCGGGCGCCGGCGGGACCGCGGGCGCGCTCACCGGCTCCGGCAAGTGCCTGGACGCGACCGGCAATTCGGGGGCGGACGGCACCCCGGCGCAGATCTGGGACTGCACCGGCGCGGCCAACCAGCGCTGGACGCTCGGGAGCGACGGCAGCGTCCGCACGCTCGGCGCCTGCCTGGACGTGACCTCGGGCTCCACGGAGAACGGGGCGAAGGTCCAGCTGTACACCTGCAACGGCACCTCGGCCCAGCGCTGGCGCTACGACGCCGCGTCGGGCGATCTGGTCAACACCGCGGCGGACAAGTGCCTGGACGTGGTGGACCGGTCGACGGCCAACGGGGCCCGCACCCAGATCTGGACGTGCACCGGCGCGGCCAACCAGAAGTGGCGCCTCCAGTAGCGGCGCCCGCGCTTCCCTGAACACGGGGTGCCCCGGCCGAGGCCGGGGCACCCCGTGTCCTACTCGGCGGGCTCGACGCCGGCGCGCAGCAGGCCGTAGGTGTACGCGTCCTCCAGGGCCTGCCAGGAGGCGGCGATGACGTTCTCGGCGACCCCCACGGTCGCCCAGTCGCCGGACCCGTCGCCCGTGGTGATCAGGACCCGGGTGGTGGACTCGGTGCCGGTGCGGCCCTCCAGGATGCGGACCTTGTAGTCCATCAGCTCCATCTTGGCGAGCTGCGGGTAGATCCGCTCCAGGGCGACGCGCAGCGCCCGGTCCAGCGCGTTGACCGGGCCGTTGCCCTCGGCGGTGGCGACGATGCGCTCGCCCTGGGCCCAGAGCTTCACGGTGGCCTCGTTGGCGTGCGTGCCGTCGGGGCGGTCCTCGACGATGGCGCGCCAGGACTCGGTGCGGAAGTAGCGGCGCGCCCGGCCCTCGGCCTCGGCGCGCAGCAGCAGTTCGAAGGAGGCGTCGGCGGCCTCGTAGGTGTAGCCCTGGAGTTCGCGCTCCTTGACCCGCTCGACGACGCGGCCGATGAGCGCGCGGTCGCCGCCGAGGTCGACCCCCAGCTCCTGGCTCTTGAGCTCGATGGAGGCGCGGCCGGCCATGTCGGAGACCAGCATGCGCATGGTGTTGCCGACGAGCGCGGGGTCGATGTGCTGGTAGAGGTCCGGGTCGACCTTGATCGCGGAGGCGTGCAGCCCGGCCTTGTGCGCGAACGCGGAGACGCCGACGTAGGGCTGGTGGGTGGAGGGCGTCAGGTTGACGACCTCGGCGATGGCGTGCGAGACCCGGGTCATGTCGGCGAGCGCGCCCTCGGGCAGCACCTTCTTGCCGTACTTCAGCTCCAGCGCCGCGACGACGGGGAAGAGGTTGGCGTTGCCGACCCGCTCGCCGTATCCGTTGGCGGTGCACTGGACGTGGGTGGCGCCGGCGTCCACGGCGGCCAGCGTGTTGGCGACGGCGCAGCCGGTGTCGTCCTGGGCGTGGATGCCGAGCCGGGCGCCGGTGTCGGCGAGGACGGTGGAGACGACGGCCTGGACCTGGGCCGGGAGCATGCCGCCGTTGGTGTCGCAGAGGATGACGACATCGGCGCCGGCCTCGGAGGCGGCCTTGACGACGGCCTTGGCGTACTCGGGGTTGGCGCGGTAGCCGTCGAAGAAGTGCTCGCAGTCGACGAAGACCCGGCGGCCCTGCTCGCGCAGGTGGGAGACGGTGTCGCGGACCATCTCCAGGTTCTCCTCCAGCGTGGTGCGCAGGGCCAGTTCCACATGGCGGTCGTGCGACTTGGCGACCAGCGTGATCACCGGGGCGCCCGAGTCCAGCAGCGCCTTGACCTGCGGGTCGTCGGCGGCGGTGCCGCCGGCCCGGCGGGTCGCGCCGAAGGCGACCAGCTCCGCGTTGCGGAAGTCGATCTCCTCGCGGGCACGGGCGAAGAACTCGGTGTCGCGGGGGTTGGCTCCCGGCCAGCCGCCCTCGATGAAGCCGACGCCGAACTCGTCCAGATGCCGGGCGATGGTCAGCTTGTCCGCGACCGTCAGGTTGATGCCTTCACGCTGGGCGCCGTCGCGCAGCGTGGTGTCGAAGACGTGGAAACTGTCGTCGGTGGGCTTGGCCTTGGTGGTCATGCTGGTCTGACTCCTGTCGGATGAGTGGATCCGGACGATCTGATTCCACTTGCCCCCATCATCCCGCGTGCCTCGCCCGGCCCGTGGTGAGGGCCGGAAAACGAAAAAACCCCTCGCGGGTGCGAGAGGTCTGCGCGCGGGTCTGGGGCACGGTGGCCGTGCCGTACGTGGTGGTACGGAACGGTCACTGCGGACCGGCGCGCCTGCTGCCAATAATCATGACGGACGAGGGCACGGAGGCAGTCTCGCACAGGACCCCCTCCGCGCCCCGCCCCGTCTCAGGATGCGGGCGTGATCGTGGTCGGTTCCGGGACGCCCGTCCGTTTGCCGCCGTCGAGGGCGGCGACCCGGTTCAGATCGATGTCCCTGGTCTCGCGCATCGTCAGGTAGACGACGAGCGAGACGGCCGCGCACCCCGCCACGTACCAGTAGAAGCCCGATTCGTGACCGGCCTTCTTGAACCAGAGCGCCACGTACTCCGCGGTGCCGCCGAACAGCGCGTTGGCCAGGGCGTAGGAGAGCCCGACGCCCAGCGCCCGGATGCCGGTGGGGAAGAGTTCGGCCTTCACGCAGGCGTTGATGGAGGTGTAGCCGGTGACCACCAGGAGCGCCAGCAGCGCGAGGCCGAAGGCGGGCCAGAAGGTGTCGGCCTGCCGCAGCAGCGTCATGATCGGGACGGTCAGGAAGGTCGAGCCGACCGCGAAGGTGATGAGCAGCGGGCGGCGGCCGATCCGGTCGGAGACCATGCCGGCCAGCGGCTGGACGCACATGAAGACGAAGAGCGCGCAGAAGCTGACGAGCGAGGCGGTGGACTTGTCCATGCCCGCGCTCTTGGAGAGGAACTTCGTGAGGTACGTCGTGTACGTGTAGTAGGCGACGGTCCCGCCCATGGTCAGCGCCATCACCAGGAACGCTTCGCGGCGGTGCTGCCACAGCAGGCCCAGGGTGCCCCGGCTCGCGTCGGCGGCGGCCCCGGAGTCCGCGTACACCTCGGTCTCCAGCAGGGAGCGGCGCAGATAGAAGACGACCGCGGCGCCGAGCGCGCCGACGACGAAGGGGATGCGCCAGCCCCAGCTGTGCAGCGCCGCGTCGGACAGATTGCGCTGGAGGAGGATCTGCAGGCCGAGGCCGACGAGCTGTCCTGCGGTCATGGAGACGTACTGGAAGCTGGAGGCGAAGCCGCGCCGCTCGGGGGCGGACGCCTCGGTGAGATAGGTGGCGCTGGCCGCGTACTCGCCGCCGACGGACAGGCCCTGGAGCAGCCGGGCGAGCATCAGGACGGCGACGCCCGCGTAGCCGGCGGTGGCGTAGGTCGGGGCGCAGGCGATGAGGATCGCGGAGGCGGACATGAGGGTGACGGTCAGGGTGAGCGCGGCCTTGCGGCCTCTGCGGTCACCGATCCGGCCGAGCAGCCAGCCGCCGACCGGGCGCATGAAGAAGCCGACGGCGAAGATGCCCATGGTGTTCATGAGGTTGGCGGTCTCGTTGCCCTCGGGGAAGAAGGCGTCGGCGAAGTAGACCGCGAACGTGGCGTAGACGAACCAGTCGAACCACTCGACCATGTTCCCGGCCGAGCCGACCCAGATTTTCTTCCACTGCTCTCGTCCCATGGTCCGTCACCGTGCCCGAACGGCCCGAAGCCGGACAAGGGCGCACAGCAGGGGCGCCACCCGGACGTGTGTGCGCCTCCTCCACGACCGGGTGAGGGGCCGGGAACGGGCGGGGCCGCGCCCCGGAGAAGAAGGGGCGCGGCCTCGAAGGAAGAATCGTCCTGGGACCTGTCCGGCGATTCCCGTCCGCCGGACCCTAGCCGAGCGGGTGCATCCAGCCGTGGGTGTCCTCGACGACGCCGCGCTGGATGTCCAGCAGGCGCTCGCGCAGCTTGAGGGTGACCGGGCCGGGCGTGCCGTCGCCCTGGGTCCACTCGCCGCCCGCGCTCTTCACCGTGCCGACCGGGGTGATCACGGCCGCGGTGCCGCAGGCGAAGACCTCGGTGAGGGTGCCGTCGGCGGTGTGGTCGCGCCACTGCTCGATGGAGACCCGGCTCTCCTCGGAGGTGCAGCCGAGGTCCCCGGCGAGCTTGAGGAGCGAGTCGCGGGTGATGCCGGCGAGGAGCGAACCGGTGAGGGTCGGGGTGACGATGCGGTCCCCGTAGACGAAGTACAGGTTCATCCCGCCCAGTTCCTCGACCCACTTGTGCTCGACGGCGTCGAGGTAGGCGACCTGGTCGCAGCCCTTGGCGGCGGCCTCGGCCTGGGCGAGGAGGGAGGCGGCGTAGTTGCCGCCGGTCTTGGCGTCGCCCATGCCGCCCGGGACGGCGCGGACGCGGTCCTCGGAGAGCCAGATGGAGACGGGCTTCACCCCGCCCGGGAAGTACGCGCCGGCCGGCGAGGCGATCACGAGGAAGAGGTACTCGTTGGCCGGCCGGACGCCCAGGCCGACCTCGGTCGCGATCATGAACGGGCGCAGGTACAGCGACTCCTCGCCGCCGTGCGGCGGCACCCAGGCCGCGTCCTGGCGGACCAGCGCGTCGCAGGCCGCGACGAAGGTCTCGACGGGCAGCTCGGGCATGGCGAGCCGGCGCGCGGAGGCGCGGAAGCGCTCGCCGTTGGCCTCGGGGCGGAACGTGGCGACCGTGCCGTCGGGCTGGCGGTATGCCTTGAGCCCCTCGAAGATCTCCTGGCCGTAGTGGAGCGTCATGTTGGCCGGGTCGATCGACAGCGGGGCGTACGGAACAAGCTGCGCGTCGTGCCAGCCGCGCCCCTCGGTCCACTTGATCGTCACCATGTGGTCGGTGAAGTAGCGGCCGAAGCCCGGCTTGGCCAGGATGGCCTCGCGCTCCGCGTCGGACAGCGGGTGCGAGGAGGGCTTGAGCTCGATCGTGGTCATGAGTGCGTGTCCTTCACCGTGATGTGTGTGGAGGACCGCGTGCACGCCTTCACGTACTAGGACGTCCGAGCTTCACTGCGAGACGCGGCCCCGTTCGATTATCGCCCGAACGGGGCCGCGCACGAAATGGCGTGAATGCGGTCCAGGGTTCGATGGTGGCACCCGGGGCCGCACAGGAGAAGCCGCCGGGTGCGTGTGCGACCCGGCGGCTTCGTGGTGGAGTCGTCGGATCAGCCCGCTACGCGTACCGCGAGGGCGTCGCCGATCTCGTCGGTCGTGCGGGCCCCGTCGCGCTCCGCCAGGTCGGCGGAGACGGCGTCCTCGATGCGCGCGGCCTCGGACTCGTAGCCGAGGTGGCGCAGGAGGAGGGCGACGGAGAGGATCGTGGCGGTCGGGTCGGCCTTGCCCTGCCCCGCGATGTCGGGGGCGGAGCCGTGGACCGGCTCGAACATCGACGGGAAGGCGCCCGTCGGGTTGATGTTGCCGGACGCGGCCAGGCCGATACCGCCGGTGACGGCGGCGGCGAGGTCGGTGAGGATGTCACCGAAGAGGTTGTCGGTGACGATGACGTCGAAGCGCTCCGGCTGGGTGACGAAGAAGATCGTCGCGGCGTCGACGTGCAGGTAGTCGGTGGTGACCTGGGGGTACTCGGCCGCGACCTTGTCGAAGGTGTTCTTCCACAGGTGGCCCGCGTAGACGAGGACGTTGTTCTTGTGGACCAGCGTCAGCTTCTTGCGGGGGCGGGCGGCGGCGCGCTCGAAGGCGTCACGGACCACGCGCTCGACCCCGTAGGCGGTGTTGACGCTGACCTCGGTGGCGACCTCGTGCTCGGTGCCGGTGCGCAGCGAGCCGCCGTTGCCGGTGTACGGGCCCTCGGTGCCCTCGCGGACCACGACGAAGTCGATGTCCGGGCGGCCGGCCAGCGGGGTCGCTGTGTTCGGGAAGAGCTTCGACGGGCGCAGGTTGATGAAGTGGTCGAAGGCGAAGCGCAGCTTCAGCAGCAGCCCGCGCTCCAGCACGCCGGAGGGCACGGACGGGTCGCCGATCGCGCCGAGCAGGATGGCGTCGTGGCCCTTGAGGGCGTCGAGCTCCGCGTCGGGGAGGGTGTCGCCGGTACGGTGCCAGCGCCGGGCGCCAAGGTCGTACTCCTTGGTCTCCAGCTTCACATCCTGCGGGAGAACAGCGTTGAGGACCTTGAGGCCCTGGGCCACGACCTCCTGGCCGATACCGTCACCGGGGATCACTGCGAGATTGATGCTGCGAGACATGCCCGCACCTTACTGCGCGTCCCACCCCATGACACGTCACGTCCACCATACGGACACATGGGGAGCTGTACGTGTACCGTTCACCTATTCGGTGGTACGGGGAAAGCCGCCCGGTGCAGGTTGTCGCCCATGGACATCCCCCGCTTCGGCATCCCCGAGAAGCTCGCCGCCCGCATGACCATGGCCGAGCAGCACGCGTACCTGCGCTCCCGGCTGACCCGGCGCGGTGCGCTGCGCGCCGGCGTGGCGACCGCCGCCGTGGCCGGCACCGCCGGGCTCACCGCCTCGCTCGCCTCCTCCCCCGCCCACGCGGCGCCCTCGGTGCTCACCTCCGCGACCACCACCCGGGTCGACGGCTCCCTGGTGGCCCCCTTCGGCCGCCACCTGGCCTACGGCGCCGACCCGAAGACGCGGATGACGGTCTCCTGGCAGGTCCCCTTCGCCGTGCGCCGCCCGTACGTCCGGATCGGCCTCGCGCCGTGGGCGCTCAGCCGGAAGATCGACGCCGAGGTCCGCCACCTCACCACGCCGCTGCTGGACAACGGCAGGATCGCGGCCGCCGAGCAGTACTACGTGCACGCGGCCCTGGAACGGCTGAAGCCCGGCACCACGTACTACTACGGCGTCGGCCACGACGGCTTCGACCCGGCCGACACCCGCCACCTGGGCACGCTCGGCACCTTCACCACCGCGCCCGACCGCGCCCGGAACTTCACCTTCACCGCCTTCGGCGACCAGGGCGTCAGCTACCACGCCCTCGGCAACGACCAGCTGATCCTGGGCCAGAACCCCGCCTTCCACCTGCACGCCGGGGACATCTGCTACGCCGACCCCTCCGGCTCCGGGCGGCCCACCGACACCTACGACGCCCGCACCTGGGACCAGTTCCTCGCCCAGACGGAGACCGTCTCCAAGACGGTGCCGTGGATGGTGACGACCGGCAACCACGACATGGAGGCGTGGTACTCGCCGGACGGCTACGGCGGGCAGAACGCCCGCTGGACCCTGCCGGACAACGGCCCGGACCCGGTCGCCCAGCCCGGCGCGTACTCCTTCGTGCACGGCAACGTGGGGGTGATCGCCCTGGACGCCAACGACGTGAGCTACGAGATCCCGGCCAACTTCGGCATCAGCGGCGGCCGTCAGACCCGCTGGCTGGACCGGCGCCTGGGCGAACTGCGGGCCCGGCACGACATCGACTTCCTGGTGGTCTTCTTCCACCACTGCGCCTTCTCCACGACCAACGCGCACGCCTCGGACGGCGGGGTGCGCGAGGCATGGGTGCCGCTCTTCGAGAAGCACCGGGTGGACCTGGTGATCAACGGCCACAACCACGTGTACGAGCGTACGGACGCGATCCTGGGGAACGCGGTCCGGCGCCCCGTGCCGATCGGCGAGCGCACCGACCCGACGCGCGACGGCATCGTCTACGTCACGGCGGGCGGCGCGGGCAAGGCGCTGTACGACTTCCCGGTGCCGGACAGCTACGAGGGGCATGTCGCGGACCTGGAGAGCGTGGACACGTACCACGTGGCCAAGGGCGGCGCGAAGGCCGCCGAGACCGTGGAATGGTCGCGGGTGCGCTACACCGGCTTCTCGTTCCTCGCGGTGGAGGTGGAGACGGGGCGGCACCCCCGGATGAAGGTCAGCGCGCTCGCCGAGTCGGGGGCGCGCATCGACCACTTCGAGATCAGCAGGGGCTGAGCCCCGGCCCGCTGCGGGCGGCCCGGTTCAGTGACCGGTGGAGCCGCCGTTGTCCCTGCGGTCCAGCGCGCGCTGGAGGGCGGCGGCGGCGTTCTGCCGCTCGGACTCGGTGGGGCGGTGGGCGTGGCGGACGCGGCGGCGGACAGTGGTCTCGGCCATGGTGGATCGACTCCTTGAGATCGCGAGGATTTCGAAATCGGCACAGCGTGAGCGTGATGTCGAGATCAGTGATTTCGAGGTGCCGGAAGGGGCGGGGAGCGGGCGCCACAGGGGTTGCCTGCGCGGGGCGCGCGCTCACGACCGCCAGTCGCTTGATCAAGCGAGACGTTCGGCTTCTACAAAGCTAAGGCAGCCCAGCCGGTCTGTCTCCACAATTACTCGGACTTCCTACTATCTGAGACGGAGGTTTACGCACACCTCCCCTCCGCTCACATCACGTCGCCGTCCCGCCAGTCGAAGACCAGCAGGTCGGCGCCCGGTTCCCCGGTCGCCGGAAGGGGTGCGCCGCCGACCCCCCGGACATAGGTGCTGCCCTCCTCGTGCGGCAGCCGGACGACGCCCTCGGGACCCTGGACCGCGATCCGTCCGGGCCACGCCGTCCAGCCGCGCCCGGTGTACAGCGGGACCGCGCCGGCCGACGCGGCCAGCGCCCCGAAGGCGTACGCCCCGTCGACGACCTCCTCCAGGGCGGCCATGATCCGCCCGCCGAGCCCCCGGCGCCGGTGGTCGGCGCGGACGGCGACGCCCTCCACGTATCCGACCCGGCGCGAACGCCCGGCGTGGACCGCGCGCCGCTGCACCACGCTGCCGTGGGCGAGGAGCCCGCTGTCGTCGCTCACCCAGGCGTGGATGCCGCCCAGGGTGTGGTCCCAGTCGTGGGCGTCGAACCGGCCCTCGAAGGCGGTGTCCAGGAACGCGTGGATCTCGTCGAGGAAGGCGGGCGAGAGACGAGAGGTGTGCGCGGTGCGCGGCATGGGCTGGGTCATGGGACCCAGCCTGTCAGCCGTCCGGCGGCCATGGGAAGGCACATGGAAACCGCCCCCCGGCCGGCAGGGGAACCGGGCGGGGGGCGGGAATCGGGGCGGGGCGTCCGCAGGCGCCCCGGGGGCGTCAGCCCTGGTGGGGGTAGGTGTACTCGGTCGGCGGGACCAGGGTCTCCTTGATGGCCCGGGTCAGGGTCCAGCGCTGGAGGTTCTGGGGGGCGCCGGCCTTGTCGTTGGTGCCCGAGGCGCGCCCGCCGCCGAAGGGCTGCTGGCCGACGACGGCACCGGTCGACTTGTCGTTGATGTAGAAGTTGCCCGCGGCGTAGCGGAGCTTCTCCATCGTGGCCGCGACCGCGGCGCGGTCGCCCGCGATGACCGAGCCGGTCAGGGCGTAGTCGGAGACCGACTCCATCTGGTCCAGCATGGCGTCGTAGTTCTCGTCCTCGTAGACGTGGACGGCGAGGATCGGGCCGAAGTACTCGGTCGTGAAGACCTCGTTCTCCGGGTCGGCGCACTCGATGACGGTCGGGCGGACGAAGTAGCCCACCGAGTCGTCGTAGGTGCCGCCCGCGACGATCGTGCACGCCGGGTCGGCCGCGGCGCGGTCGATGGCGGCCTTGTTCTTCGCGAAGGCCCGCTCGTCGATGACCGCGCCCATGAAGTGCGACAGGTCGGTGACGTCGCCCATCGTGATGGAGTCGACCTCGGCGGCGAACGCCTCCTTGAAGCCGTCGTTCCAGATGGAGGCCGGAATGTAGGCGCGCGAGGTCGCCGAGCACTTCTGGCCCTGGTACTCGAAGGCGCCGCGGGTCAGCGCGGTCTTCAGGACCGCCCGGTCGGCCGACGGGTGGGCGACGACGAAGTCCTTGCCACCGGTCTCGCCGACGAGCCGCGGGTAGGTGCGGTAGGTGGCGATGTTGGTGCCGACGGTCTTCCACAGGTGCTGGAAGGTCGGGGTGGAGCCCGTGAAGTGGATGCCGGCCAGGTCGCGGTGGTTCAGGGCCACCTCGGAGACGGCGATGCCGTCACCGGTCACCAGGTTGATGACGCCCTTGGGCAGCCCGGCCTCCTCAAGCAGCCGCATCAGCAGCACGGCGGCGTGGGTCTGGGTCGGGGACGGCTTCCACACGACGACGTTGCCCATGAGGGCGGGCGCGGTCGGCAGGTTGGCGGCGATGGCCGAGAAGTTGAACGGCGTGATCGCGTAGACGAAGCCCTCCAGCGGGCGGTGGTCCATGCGGTTCCACACGCCCGGGGAGTTGGCCGGGGGCTGCTCGGCGAGGATCTGGCGCGCGTAGTGCACGTTGAAGCGCCAGAAGTCGACCAGCTCGCAGGGACAGTCGATCTCGGCCTGCTGGGCGGTCTTGCCCTGGCCGAGCATCGTGGAGGCGGCCAGCGTCTCGCGCCAGGGGCCGGCCAGCAGTTCGGCGGCGCGCAGGATGATCGCGGCGCGGTCGTCGAAGGACGTGGCGCGCCAGCCCGGCGCGGCGGCCAGCGCGGCGTCGATGGCGTCCCGGGCGTCCTGCTCGGTGGCCCCGGCGAAGGTGCCGATGACGGCCTTGTGGTTGTGCGGCTGGACGACGTCGACGCGCTCGCCGCCCCCCATGCGCTTGACGCCGCCGATGGTCATCGGCAGCTCGATCGGGTTCTCGCCGAGCTCCTTGAGCTTCGCCTCCAGACGGGCGCGCTCCGGGGTGCCCGGGGCGTAGGAGTGGACCGGCTCGTTGACCGGTGCGGGGACCTGGGTGACAGCGTCCATGGTGTCCGTTGCTCCTTTATGTAGTCGGATGGAGGAGTGCTCAGCCCTTGGTGAGGATGGAGCGGCCGAAGAAGAGGAGGTTGGCCGGCTTCTCGGCGAGGCGGCGCATGAAGTAGCCGTACCAGTCGGTGCCGTAGGCGGTGTACACGCGCATGCGGTGGCCCTCGGCGGCGAGGCGGACGTGCTCGTCGCTGCGGATGCCGTAGAGCATCTGGAACTCGTACTCGTCGAGCTTGCGGCCGGCCTTGCGGGCCAGTTCCTGCGCGATGGCGATCAGGCGGGGGTCGTGGGACCCGATCATCGGGTAGCCCTCGCCCTCCATCAGCGTCTTCAGGATGCGGACGTACGCCTTGTCGATCTCGGCCTTGTCCTGGTACGCGACGGAGGCGGGCTCCTTGTAGGCGCCCTTCACGATGCGCACCCGGCTGCCGGCGGCGGCCAGCCGGCGGGCGTCCTCCTCCGTGCGGAAGAGGTAGGCCTGGATGACGCAGCCGGTCTGCGGGAAGTCCTTCCGCAGCTCCTCGTGGATGGCGAACATCGAGTCGAGGGTGGTGTGGTCCTCGGCGTCCAGGGTGACGGTGGTGCCGATCGCGGCGGCGGCCTCGACGACCGGGCGGACGTTGGCGAGGGCCAGCTCATGGCCTCCGTCCAGCGCCTGGCCGAACATGGAGAGCTTGACGGACATCTCCGCCCTGGTGCCGAGGCCCAGGTCCTTGAGGCGCTCGATGAGCTCCAGGTAGGCGTCGCGCGCGGCGGCGGCCTGCTCGGGGGTGGTGATGTCCTCGCCGACCACGTCGAGGGTGACTTCGAGGCCCTTGTCGGCGGCGTCCTCGATGATCGGGACGACCTGGTCGACGGTCTCGCCGGCGATGAACCGGTCGACGACCTGCTTCGTGCCCGGGGCGGCCGAGATGAAACGGCGCATCTTGTCGCTGCGTGACGCGGCGAGAATCACGGGACCCAGCACGGGGCACCTCCACGGAAAGTACGAACGAAGGCCGAACCGCCCAAGTGCCCCGAAGGGGGACAGAAGCGGTACAGCACGGAGAACCACCGTGAAATCTAAGGATCCCTCCGATCCTGTGCCATCGACAGCTGTCACGCATCCGTGCCCTGGATCTCAGACATATGTCTGAAGGGGGTGCGAGAATGTCCGGGTGAAGGGCGATTACCAGGAGCTGGTCGACGAGATCTCCGCGACGCTGGGCGTGCCGGCCACGCTGGAGGACCGCGACTTCGGCCTCGTCGCCTTCGGCGCCCACGACAGCGACGACGACACGGCGATGGACCCGGTCCGGACCCGGTCGATCCTCACGCGCCGCTCGACCCCGGCCGTCCGCGCCTGGTTCGAGAACTTCGGCATCACCCGCGCCACGGGCCCCGTCCGCATCCCGGCCGCCCCGGAGGCCGGTGTCTACCGCGACCGGATCTGCCTTCCGGTACGCCATCGGGGGGTGGTCCTCGGCTACGTCTGGCTGCTCGACGCGGACCCGGGCCCGACCGACCGGCAGCTGGAGTCCGCGATGGAGGTGGCGGCCCGGATCGGGGGGCTGCTCTGGGACGAGGCGCGGGCCGGCACGGATCTCTCCCGGGAGTTCGGGGCGGTGCTGCCGGCCGGGCCGGGCTGGCAGCGCGACATGGCGGTGGCCGCGCTCAGCGAGGCGCTGGGCCCGGACGCGGACGGGCTGCACACGGTGGTCTGCGTGATGCCGTGGGCGGGCGAGCCGCCGTCGGCGCGTACGGTGCCGTCGGCGGCGGCGCTGTCCGCGGCGACCGCCCCGGGCGGCACGGGCCGTCCGGCGCTCGCCGCGCTGATCCGGCTGCGCGCCCCCGAGGTGCTGGACCCGGCGCTCACCGCCGCCGAGCGGCTGCGCGCCGCGGCCGGACCCGGGGCCACGGCCGGGATCGCGGTGGCCCGACGAGGGCTCACGGAGCTGGCGGACGCCTGGCACGAGGCCGCGGCGGCGGCCCGCGCGGCGGCGGCGGAGAGCCGCTTCGGCCCGCTCGCCGAGTGGTCCGCCATCGGCCCCTACCGGCTGCTAACCGCACTGCCGCCGCACAGCGCGGCCGACCGCGCGGTGCGTCCGCTGCTCGCCCCCGCGCAGCGGGAGCTGGCGCACACCGCCGAGGTCTTCCTCGACCGCGCCGGCCAGGCCTCCCGCACGGCGGCCGAGCTGGGCATCCACCGGCAGACGCTCTACTACCGCCTCTCCCGGGTGCAGCAGCTCACCGGCCTCGACCTGAACGACGGCGAGGACCGGCTGCTGCTGCACATGGCGCTCAAGGCGTCCCGGCTCTGAGGCCCGGCGGGCCGGGCGCCCTACGCGGCCCGTTCGTCGGTGCCCGCCACCTTGCCCGTGGACAGGGCGATCCGGTTCCAGGTGTTGATGGTGAAGATCAGGGCCAGCAGTCCGGCGAGCCGGGTCTCGTCGAAGACGGCCGCCGCCCGTCCGTAGACCTCGTCCGGCACCCCGCCCCGCGCGACGAGCGTGACGGCCTCGGTGAGGTCCAGCGCCGCCCGCTCCTCCGCGGTGAAGAAGTGCGCGGCCTCGCGCCATACGGCCACCATGTGCAGCCGCTCCTCGCTCTCCCCGGCCTTGCGGGCGTCCTGGGTGTGCATGTGCAGGCAGTAGGCGCAGCCGTTGAGCTGCGAGGAGCGGATCTGGACCAGCTCGACGAGGGCGGGGTCGAGGTCCTGGCGGGCGGCGGCGTCGAGGCCGATGAGGGACCTGAAGGCCTTCGGGGCGGCCTTGGCGAAGTTGATCCGGGGGGCGGGGACCGCTGCGGTGGTGTGTGTCATGTCTCCACGCTAGAAGCGCGAAAGACCTCGCGTAGGGTGCATTTCCATGGCGGAATCATGGGTCAATTCTCCGGAGTCGATCGGCAGTGACCTGCTGGTGGAGCTGGCCGGTCCGGGCAGCCGGCGGGCGGTGCTCATCCGCGCCCTGCGCGAGGCCGTCCGGGACGGCCGGCTGGCCCCCGGCGCTCGGCTGCCGCCCTACCGTTCGCTCGCCGCCGATCTGGGCCTGGCCCGCAACACCGTGGCCGACGCCTATGCCGAGCTGGTCGCCGAGGGCTGGCTGACGGCCCGCCAGGGCTCCGGGACCCGGGTCGCCCGGCGGGCCGCCCCCGTCGCCTCCGCCCGGACCCCGCGCACGGCGCCGCACCGCGCGCCCGGACCGGCGCACGATCTGCGCCAGGGGCAGCCGGACGCCGGTTCGTTCCCCCGGTCCGCCTGGCTGGCCGCCGCCCGCCGGGCCCTGAACGCGGCGCCGAACGACGCCTTCGCACCGGGCGACCCCCGGGGCCGCGACGAGCTGCGCGGCGCCCTGGCGGACTATCTGGGGCGCGCCCGGGGCGTGCGCACCACCCCGGACCGCATCGTGGTCTGCTCGGGTTTCTCCCACGCCCTGCGGCTGCTGACGGCGTGCGGGGTGGTACGCGGCCGGCTCGCCGTGGAGGCGTACGGGCTGCCCTTCCATCGCGCGGTCCTGGAGGCCGCCTCGGTGCGCACCGTTCCGCTGCCGCTCGACGCCGAGGGGGCGAGGACCGGGGATCTGACGGGATTGTCCGGGGTGCGCGCGGTCCTGCTGACGCCCGCGCACCAGTTCCCGACGGGCGGTCCGCTGGGTCCCGGGCGCCGGGCGGCGGTCGTCGACTGGGCGCGGAGCCGGGACGGGCTGCTCGTGGAGGACGACTACGACGGGGAGTTCCGCTACGACCGGGAGCCGGTGGGGGCCGTGCAGGGGCTGGACCCGGACCGGGTGCTGTACGTGGGTTCGGTGAGCAAGAGCCTGTCGCCGGCCGTGCGGCTGGGATGGATGGTGCTGCCCGAGCGGCTGGTGGAGCGCGTGCTGGCGGCGAAGGGGGAACGGGAGGCGTGGGTGAGCGTGCCCGACCAGCTGACCCTGGCCGAGCTGATCGCCTCCGGCCACTACGACCGCCATGTCCGCCGGATGCGCCGCGCCTACCGCGACCGCCGCGACCGGCTCGTGGCGGCGCTCGCCGCGCGGGCCCCGCACATCGCGGCCACCGGCATCGCGGCCGGGCTGCACGCCGTGCTGCGTCTGCCGCCCGGGACCGAGCGGTCCACGGTGAAGGCCGCCACCTGGCAGGGGCTCGCCCTGGACGGGCTGGACTCCTTCCGTCATCCCGCCGCGCCGGCGGGCGCCCCGGACGGCCTGGTCGTCGGGTACGCGACGCCACCGGACCACGCCTTCGGCGCCGCGCTGGACGCGCTGTGCCGGGCACTGCCACCGGCGTAGGACAGGAACTCGGAACCGGCCCGGGTCCGGGGCCCGTCGTCGGATCAGAGCCAGGCGGGCGGGTCCGGGGCCACGATCGGACGGTCGCTGACGGCGGCGGCCATGATCAGGGGGGCGTCGCCGTCGCTGTGGCCGACGCCCACCGCGATCCAGCGCCGCCGGCCGGCGAGCGGTCCCCAGACGAGCAGATCGCCGGTGCAGTCCTCGTCGAGCAGCGCCGCGAAGAGCTCGGGCACGGGCTCGCCCTCCTGGTGGAGCAGGAGCGCTCCGTGGACCGGGACCTCGCGGTGGCCGCCCCAGCGGCGGTCCAGCTCCCCGGCGAGCGCGGCCAGCCGGGCGTCGGCGGCCTCCTGGGCCTCGTCCCAGGCGGGGCCGTCCACCCCCACGAGGGAGCCGGACTCCCAGAGCGGGACGATCCGGAAACCGTCCCCGGTGGTCGCCGCCCACTCCCCCGTACCGGGATCGCCCTCGGCGGTGACCGGTCCGCCCTCGGGCAGTGGGGCGTTTGCCAGGGCCTCGACGTCCGCGACCGCCCGGTCGAGCGCGAAGTCCTGCCCCGTCCGGACGGTCATCGCGCGGTGCCGGCCGGAGCGGCGGCGGGGCGCGGCCGGCCCTCCAGGACGACCTTCAGACCGTCCGTCAGGTCCTGCGCGGAGGGCGCCGACGCGCTGTCCATCAGCCACTGGACCATGACCCCGGCGAGCAGCGCCTGGCAGAAGAGGCCGGCCACCCGCGCCTTCTCCGGGTCGGTCTCGGGGTCGATGCCGAGCATGGACTCCGCGAGGCCGTCGCGGCCCTCCTTCTGAGGTCCGGCGAGGGCCTTCTGGAGGCCCGGGTCGGAGTCGATCCGGGAGATGACCTCCATCTGGAGCTGCCAGACGGCGCGGGTCCGCTCATAGCTGCCGATCACCCGCTCCCAGGTCTCGCGGAACTGGTCGAGCGGTGCGGCCGGCACCTCCCGCGCGTCCGGCGTCGCGTCGTCGCCCTCGGTCAGCACCTCGCCCCACTCCTCCACCACCTTGAGGAAGGCGAGGTTGAGCAGGGCCTCCTTGGAGCCGTAGTGGTAGCCGATGGAGGCGAGGTTGGTGCCCGACGCGGCCACGATGTCGCGTGCCGTCGTGCGGGCGTACCCCTTCTCCAGCAGGCAGCGCTTGGCGCCTTCGAGCAGATCCTCACGATGTCCCATGACAGCAGCGTACCCGGCATGCAGACGTTTGTGTAAGACGTGCGTCTAGATGCCGGGTACGGGGGCTCGGACGCGGGGTCCGCGCGGAGGATCAGTCGGTCAGGTCGACCGAACGGGCCGAGGCGGCGCCGATCTCCGAGGCGATCTCGGCCAGCACCGACGCCGGGACGGTGTCGTCGACGGTGAGGACGACCAGCGCCTCGCCGCCCGCGGCGGCGCGGGAGACCTGCATGCCCGCGATGTTCAGACCGGCCTCGCCGAGGACCTTGCCGACCACGCCGACGACGCCGGGGCGGTCGTCGTAGCGCAGCACGACCATGTGGTCGGCCAGAGCCAGGTCCACGTCGCGGTCACCGATGGCGACGATCTTCTGGAGGTGCTTCGGGCCGGCCAGGGTGCCGGAGACCGCGACCTCCTCGCCGCTGGCCAGGGTGCCCCGGACGGTGACCACGTTGCGGTGGTCGGGCGACTCGGAGCTGGTGGTCAGACGGACCTCGACGCCGCGCTCCTGCGCGAACAGCGGGGCGTTGACGTAGGACACCGTCTCGTCGACGACGTCCTCGAACACGCCCTTCAGCGCGGAGAGTTCGAGCACCTTGACGTCGTGCTGGGTGATCTCGCCGTAGACCTCGACATCCAGGCGGGCGGCCACTTCGCCTGCCAGGGCGGTGAAGATCCGGCCCAGCTTCTCGGCGAGCGGCAGGCCCGGACGCACGTCCTCGGCGATGACGCCGCCCTGGACGTTGACCGCGTCCGGGACCAGCTCGCCGGCGAGCGCGAGGCGCACGGACTTGGCGACGGCGATGCCCGCCTTCTCCTGGGCCTCGTCGGTGGAGGCGCCCAGGTGCGGGGTGCAGACGACCTGGTCGAACTGGAAGAGCGGGGAGTCCGTGCAGGGCTCCTTGGCGTACACGTCGAGACCGGCGCCGGCGACGCGGCCCTCCTTGAGGGCGGAGGCCAGTGCCTCCTCGTCCACGATCCCGCCGCGCGCGGCGTTGACGATGCGCACCGAGGGCTTCACCTTGTGCAGCGCCTCGTCACCGATCAGACCCAGCGTCTCCGGGGTCTTCGGGAGGTGCACGGTGATGAAGTCGGAGACCTCCAGCAGCTCGTCCAGCGAGAGGAGCTTGACGCCCATCTGCGCGGCGCGGGCCGGCTGGACGTAGGGGTCGTACGCGACGATCTTCATGCCGAAGGCCGACATGCGCTGCGCGACCAGGACGCCGATGCGGCCGAGGCCGACGACGCCGAGGGTCTTCTCGCTCAGCTCGACACCGGTGTACTTCGAACGCTTCCACTCGCCGTTCTTCAGGGCGGTGTTGGCCTGGGGGATGTTGCGCGCGGTGGCGACGAGCAGACCGCAGGCCAGCTCGGCGGCGGTGACGATGTTGGAGGTCGGGGCGTTCACGACCATCACGCCGGCCTTGGTGGCGGCGGAGACGTCCACGTTGTCCAGGCCGACGCCGGCGCGGGCGACGACGCGGAGCTTCTTGGCGGCGGCGATCGCCTCGGCGTCGACCTTGGTGGCGGAGCGCACCAGGATGGCGTCGACATCGGCGATGGCGGGGAGGAGCTCGGCGCGGTCCGCGCCGTTGCAGTGCCGGATCTCGAAGTCCGGCCCCAGGGCGTCCACCGTGGCGGGCGACAGCTCTTCAGCGATGAGTACGACAGGTTTCGAGCTCACGTGAGTCCTCACAGATCCAGTGCGGACGGCCGTCCCGACGGCCGCAGGCGGTGGAGGGGCTTGCCGCGTGGAAGACGCACGACACTGTGGGCCTGACGCGTGTATGTGTGGAGAAGTGTAGTCATGCGGCAGGACGCGCACTGCGCCCCGTTGGAAGGATCACCCGCACGAGGCTGGACGACTTGTACACACGTACGACGCCGCCTCTTCCAGCGGTGGAACGGCCCCGGGGGCGGACCGTGGTCCGCCCCCGGGGCCCGCGCGCTACGCGTCCTCGTCGTTGACCCAGCTCATGAGCTTGCGCAGCTCACGGCCCGTGGTCTCCAGGAGGTGGTCGCTGTCGGCCTTCTTGTACTCGTTGTACTTGGGCAGACCGTTGTGGTACTCGGCCATCCAGGTCTTGGCGAAGGTGCCGTCCTGGATCTCGGCGAGAACCTTCTTCATCTCGGCCTTGGTGGCGTCCGTGATGATCCGCGGGCCGGTGACGTAGTCGCCCCACTCGGCGGTCTCGGAGATCGACCAGCGCATCTTCTCCAGGCCGCCCTCGTACATGAGGTCCACGATGAGCTTCAGCTCGTGCAGGCACTCGAAGTACGCGATCTCCGGCTGGTAGCCGGCCTCGGTCAGGGTCTCGAAACCGGCCTTGACCAGAGCGGCGGTGCCACCGCAGAGGACGGCCTGCTCGCCGAAGAGGTCGGTCTCGGTCTCCTCGGTGAAGGTCGTCTTGATGACGCCGGCGCGGGTGCCGCCGATGCCCTTGGCGTACGAGAGGGCCAGCTCCAGGCCCTTGCCCGTGGCGTCCTGCTCGACGGCCACGATGCACGGAACGCCGCGGCCCTCCTCGTACTGGCGGCGGACCAGGTGGCCCGGGCCCTTGGGGGCGACCATGCAGACGTCGACGTTGGCCGGCGGCTTGATGAAGCCGAAGCGGATGTTCAGGCCGTGGCCGAAGAACAGCGCGTCGCCGTCCTTGAGGTTGTCCTTGACGGACTCCTCGTAGACCTGGGCCTGGATCGGGTCCGGGACCAGGATCATGATGACATCGGCCTCGGCGGCGGCCTCGGACGGGGTCACCACGCGCAGGCCCTGCTCCTCGGCCTTGGCCTTGGACTTGGAGCCCTCGTGCAGACCGACGCGGACGTCGACACCCGAGTCACGCAGCGACAGCGCGTGGGCGTGGCCCTGGCTGCCGTAGCCGAGGACCGCGACCTTGCGGCCCTGGATGATGGACAGGTCGGCATCGTCGTCGTAGAACAGCTCGGCCACTGGGTCTTCTCCTTGGTGTGCAGGTGTTGCGTCCCACCGTACGGCGGGGTGCGTCAGATACGTTTTCGGGTCTCGCCATACGAGCGGCGGCGGGTCGGCGAGTCCCCCGGGGGGGTTACGCCGTGCGGTCGAGGGCGCGCAGGGACCGGTCGGTGATCGAGCGCGCGCCGCGCCCTATGGCGATGGTGCCGGACTGGACCAGCTCCTTGATGCCGTACTGCTCCAGCATCTTGAGCATCGCCTCCAGTTTGTCGGCGCCGCCGGTCGCCTCGATCGTGACGGCCTCCGGGGAGACGTCCACGGTCTTGGCCCGGAACAGCTGGACGATCTCGACGATCTGGGAGCGGGTCTCGTTGTCGGCGCGGACCTTCACCAGGACGAGCTCCCGCTGGATCGCAGCGGAGGGCTCAAGTTCGACGATCTTCAGGACGTTGACCAGCTTGTTGAGCTGCTTGGTCACCTGCTCCAGGGGCAGGTCCTCGACATTCACGACGATGGTGATGCGGGAGATGTCGGGGTGTTCGGTGGTTCCGACCGCGAGCGAGTCGATGTTGAAGCCGCGGCGGGAGAACAGGGCGGTGATCCGGGCGAGGACACCGGGCTTGTTCTCGACCAGGACGGAGAGCGTGTGCTTGGTGGACATGGAGTCGTGTCTCTCTCTGTCTCTCAGTCGTCTTCGTTGTCGCCGAAGTCGGGGCGGACGCCCCGGGCGGCCATGACCTCGTCGTTGGAGGTGCCGGCGGCGACCATCGGCCACACCATGGCGTCCTCGTGGACGATGAAGTCGATGACGACCGGGCGGTCGTTGATCGCGTTGGCCTCGGCGATGACCTTGTCCAGGTCGGCCGGGTCCTCGCAGCGGATCGCGTGGCAGCCCATGGCCTCGGACAGCTTGACGAAGTCCGGGACCCTGGTGCCCTTCGCCGCGTTGCCCTCGGCGTCGGCGCCGGAGTGCAGCACGGTGTTGGAGTACCGCTGGTTGTAGAAGAGCGTCTGCCACTGGCGGACCATCCCGAGGGCGCCGTTGTTGATGACGGCGACCTTGATCGGGATGTTGTTGAGCGCGCAGGTGGTGAGCTCCTGATTGGTCATCTGGAAGCAGCCGTCGCCGTCGATCGCCCAGACCGGGCGGTCGGGCATGCCGGCCTTGGCGCCCATGGCGGCCGGGACCGCGTAGCCCATCGTCCCGGCGCCGCCGGAGTTCAGCCAGGTGGCGGGCCGCTCGTACTGGATGAAGTGCGAGGCCCACATCTGGTGCTGGCCGACGCCCGCGGCGAAGATCGTGTCCGGCGGGGCGAGTTCGCCGATGCGCTGGATGACCTGCTGCGGCGAGAGGCTGCCGTCCTCCGGCAGGTCGTAACCGAGCGGGTAGGTCTCGCGCCAGCGGTTGAGGTCCTTCCACCACGCGGCATAGTCACCGGTGTTGCCCTCGGTATGCTCGGCCTGGACCGCCTGGACCAGATCGGCGATGACCTCGCGGGCGTCACCGACGATCGGGACGTCGGCCTCGCGGTTCTTGCCGATCTCGGCGGGGTCGATGTCGGCGTGGACGACCTTGGCGTACGGGGCGAAGCTGTCCAGCTTGCCGGTGACGCGGTCGTCGAAGCGGGCCCCGAGGGCGACGATCAGGTCGGCCTTCTGCAGCGCGGTGACGGCGGTGACCGAACCGTGCATACCGGGCATTCCCACGTGCAGCGGGTGACTGTCGGGGAAGGAGCCGAGCGCCATCAGGGTGGTGGTGACGGGCGCTCCGGTCAGCTCGGCCAGCACCTTGAGTTCGGCGGTGGCCCCGGCCTTCATGACGCCGCCGCCCACGTACAGCACCGGGCGCCTGGCCTGGGTGATGAGCTTGGCGGCCTCGCGGATCTGCTTGGCGTGCGGCTTGGTGACCGGGCGGTAGCCCGGCAGGTCCATGACCGGCGGCCAGCTGAAGGTCGTCTTCGCCTGGAGCGCGTCCTTGGCGATGTCGACCAGGACCGGGCCCGGACGGCCGGAGGCGGCGATGTGGAACGCCTCCGCGATGGTGTGCGGGATGTCCTCGGCCTTGGTGACCAGGAAGTTGTGCTTGGTGACCGGCATGGTGATGCCGCAGATGTCGGCTTCCTGGAAGGCGTCGGTGCCGATGGCGGCGGAGGCGACCTGGCCGGTGATCGCGACGATCGGCACCGAGTCCAGGTACGCGTCGGCGATCGGGGTGACCAGGTTGGTGGCGCCGGGGCCGCTGGTGGCCATGCAGACGCCGACCTTGCCGGTGGCCTGGGCGTAGCCGGTGGCCGCGTGGCCCGCGCCCTGCTCGTGGCGGACCAGGACGTGACGGACGCGCTGGGAGTCCATCATCGGGTCGTACGCCGGAAGGATGGCGCCGCCGGGAATGCCGAATACCGTGTCGGCCCCCACCTCCTCGAGGGAGCGGATGAGGGACTGCGCACCCGTGACGTGCTCAACGGTGGCGGAGGACGATCCGCCCGTACGGGCCCGCGGCTGGGGATGGTGGGCCCCGGTGGCCTGCTCGGTCATCGGCATTCTCTTCTCGAAGCTGAGGTTTTCGCGAGTGTTTTACGACGTTTTGCGTGGTGCCAGTGCAACAAAAAACCCCTCGTGCCGTGAGGCAAGCGAGGGGAGCGCGTCGGTGCGGGTGGCGGAGTCATCGAGGGACTCCGCTTCAGCCGACGCGCTGTCCAAGTACGAGAATTCGGGTGCGCATGGCATTGACCCTCTCTCCGACGCACTCGGCGTGTCAAGTGGGTGGGACGGGCGTCTCAGTATGTGAACCCGCCAGGAGGGGCACCGAACCCCCCGCGAGCACCGGCCGGACCGCCTTCCCCCCGGGCACCGGGAACTCCCCCCGGACCAGGGCGCGGCGCAGCCGGTACTCGTCGAGCGGCCCGGAGAACGCCATGCCCTGGCCGTGGGTGCACCCCATGGCGCGCAGCGCGAGGACCTGCTCCGGTACGTCGACACCGTCGGCCACGGACTGCATGCCGAGGTCGCAGGCGATCCTCAGCAGCCCGCTGGTGATCTTGTGGAGCCGGGCGGACTCGACGACGCCCTCGACCAGGCCCCGGTCGAGTTTGAGTACGTCGATGGGGAGCCGTCGCAGCGCGTTGATCGCGGCGTAGCCGCTGCCGAAGCCGTCGAGGGCGATCCGCACGCCGAGTCTGCGCAGGGCGGCCAGGCGCTGTTCCAGCTCCTCGAAGGGGACCCGGGGGTCGCTGTCGGCGACCTCGATCATCAGCGCCCCGGAGGGCAGCCCGTAGCGCGTCAGCAGCGCCTCCACGGAGCCGAAGGGGATGCCCTTGTCGAGGAGTCTTCGGGCGGGGAGCCGGACGGCGACCGCGACCTGGTGGCCGGCTCTGGCCCGGTCGGCGGCCCGCTCCACGGCCTCCTCCAGCAGCCAGCGGCCGAGCTCCGCGGTGCGCTCGCTGTCCTCGGCCACCCGGAGGAATTCGGCGGGGGTGAACAGGAGGCCCTGGGCGGAGCGCCAGCGGGCCTGGGCGGCGACGGCGGCGACGGTGCCGCTGGCCAGATGCACCACCGGCTGGTGCAGCAGGGCGAACTCCCCCTCGCGCAGGGCGCTGCGCAGCCGGGCCGTCAGCTCGGAGCGGCGGACCACCTCGGCCTGCATCTGCGGGGCGTACAGCTCGACGCGGTCCTTGCCGCCGGCCTTGGCGCGGTACATCGCGAGGTCGGCGTTGCGCATGAGGTCGGTGGGGGTGATGCCGGGCTCGGCGAAGGCGACGCCGATGGAGGCGGTGACCCGGGCCTCGCCGGCGCCGACGCGGTAGGGCTCGGAGAGGGTGACGCGCAGCCGGTCGGCGATCTCGTGGACCTGGAACTCGCGGGCGGCCTGGTCGCGTCCGCCGTCGCCGACGATGAGGGCGGCGAACTCGTCGCCGCCGAGGCGGGCGGCGGTGTCGCCGGACCGGACGGAGTCCTGGAGCCGGCGGGCGGCCTGGATCAGCAGCTCGTCGCCCGCCTGGTGGCCGAGGCGGTCGTTGGCGGCCTTGAAGCCGTCCAGGTCGATGAAGAGGACCGCGGTGCCCGCGTCGCCGGCGCGGCGGCCGCCGAGGACCGCGCTGACCCGGGAGGTGAACAGCGCCCGGTTGGGCAGGTCGGTGAGCGGGTCGTGTTCGGCGTTGTGCTGCAACTGGGCCTGGAGGCGGACCCGTTCGGTGACGTCGCGGCTGTTGAGGATCAGTCCGCCCTGGTGGCGGTTGACGGTGGACTCGACGTTCAGCCAGTCGCCGCTGCCGGAGCGGAAGCGGCACTCGATGCGGGTGGTGGGTTCCTCGGCGGGCGGGGCGGCGAGGAACCGGCGCACTTCGTGGACCACCCGGCCCAGGTCCTCGGGGTGGATGATCGAGGCCAGTTCGGCGCCGACCAGCTCGTCCGCCTCGCGGCCGTAGACCCCGGCGGCGGCGGGGCTGACGTAGCGCAGGACACCGGTCGGGGCGGCGATCATGATGACGTCGCTGGAGCCCTGCACGAGGGAGCGGAAGTGGTTCTCCTTCTGGGCCAGTTCCTGGGTGAGGGCGATGTTGTCGACGAGCATGATGCCCTGCCGGACGACCAGCGCGAGCACCACCGTGCAGCCGGTGAGGACCACCACGCGGTCCACCCGGCGGCCCTCGATGACGTTGTAGAGGATGCCCAGGGTGCAGACGGCCGCCGCCAGATACGGCGTCAGCGCGGCCAGGGAGCCGGCGATCGGGCGGCTGGGCGCGGTGGTGGCCCGGGAGGCGGCGCCCGCCGCGTCCTCGCCCGCGCCCCGCGCGTCCCGGCCGGCGCCCCAGGGGGCGTACGCGAGGAGCAGCGATCCGGCGAACCAGCCCGCGTCCAGCAACTGGCCGGAGTGGTAGGTCTGGCGCAGCAGCGGTGAGGTGAACAGCGCGTCGCACAGGACGGTGAGGGCGAGCGCGGCGATGGCGGTGTTGACGGCGGCGCGGTTGACGTTGGAGCGCCGGAAGTGCAGGGCGAGCACCATGGAGACGAGGACGATGTCGAGCAGCGGATAGGCGAGCGAGAGCGCCGCCCGGGTCACGCTGACGCCCTCGGCGTCCGCCAGGTGCGCGGTGTGGGCGAGGGCGAGGCTCCAGGAGAGCGTGAGGAGCGAGCCGCCGATCAGCCAGGCGTCGAGCACCAGGCAGAACCAGCCGGCCCGGGTGACGGGGCGTTTGGCGAGGACCAGCAGGCCGACGATGGCGGGCGGCGCGAAGCAGAGGAAGAAGAGGTCGGCGACGGAGGGGCTGGGCACGCGGACCCCGCGCACGACCTCGTACCACCCCCAGACGGCGTTGCCGCCGGCGGCCATCAGCGAGGAGAGCGAGAACAGCAGCCAGGCCGGGCGGAAGCGCAGATCGGCGGAGCGGGCGAAGAGGAAGCAGGAGACGGCGGCGGCGAGCGCGGCGGCGCTGAGCCCGAAGTCACCCATGAAGAGAGCCAGTCGGGCCGATCCCCAGCCGACCGACGCGCCCACCGCGTACCCCGCGCAGACGAGGCCGAGGACGAGCTGCGGGACGAGCGCGGGGGTCCGGCCGGCGGTCCGGAGCGGCGCCAGGACCGCGGTGCGCGTGCCCGCCGGCGCGCTCACCGGGTTGACCCCGCTACCGCCGGATGCCCGCGGCGCGCCGGATCGTTCGCCCATCGGTCGTTCATCGCCCATCGCCCCCCTCGCGTACGGCTTCCTCCCCGGCGCCGCCCCTGCCACGACGCGGCCCCCCGTTCGGGACGATACACCAGACTCGTCACGCAGGGACATAGTTCCTCTACTCTCCGTGACGACCTGCGGTGTTGTCGGCACGGAGCGGAGTGGATCCTGCTCGCTGCGTGGTCAGCCGGTGGTGCGGACGACGTTGCGCAGCGGCTCCCCCGCGGCGAAACGGCTGAGCTGTCCGGCGATCAGCCGCTTGGCGCGCGGCCGGAACGCCGAGGTGCTGCCGCCGACGTGCGGCGTGATCAGGACGTTCGGAGCATGCCAGAGGGGATGGCCGGAGGGGAGCGGTTCCGGGTCGGTGACGTCGAGGGCGGCGCGCAGCCGTCCGGACTCGAGTTCGGACAGCAGGGCCTTGGTGTCGACGACTCCGCCGCGTGCCACGTTGACCAGGAGCGCCCCGTCGCGCATCGCGGCGAGGAAGTCGGCGCCGACCAGGCCCTGTGTGGAGGCGTTCAGCGGGGTGGACAGGATGACGACGTCGGCCTCGGGCAGCAGGGCGGGCAGATCATCGAGCGTGTGTACGGGTCCGCGTGCGGTTGTCCGTGCGGAGCGCGCGACGCGCGCCACCCGCGCGCACTCGAAGGGCACGAGCCGGTCCTCGATGGCCGAGCCGATCGAGCCGTAGCCGACGATCAGCACGGACTTGTCGGCGAGCGCCGGGTAGAAACCCGCGCGCCACTCCTCCTTGTCCTGGCCGTGCACGAAGCCGGGGAAGCCGCGCAGCGAGGCCAGGATCAGCGCGAGGGTGAGTTCGGCGGTGGACGCCTCGTGGACCCCCTTGGCGTTGCAGAGCCGGACCCCGGAGGGCAGCAGCCCGAGGCCGGGCTCCACGTGGTCGATGCCGGCGGAGAGCGTCTGGACGGCCCGGACGCGGGTCATCGCGGCGAGCGGGCGGACCGCGACCTCGGAGCCCTTCATGTAGGGGACGACGTAGTACGCGCAGTCGGCGGGGTCGGCCGGGTAGTCGGCTCCGCCGTCCCAGAAGCGGTAGGTGAGGCCCTCGGGAAGCCCTTCGATCTCGTCGGCCTCGAAGGGCATCCAGACGTCGGGGGCGGGGCCGGGGTGCGTGGTGGAAGTCATGGTCAGGAGGCTATGCGAACCCCGTGGGGAGGCAGAGGTTAGTTTGGGGAGCGGTACGAGGGAGGATTCGGGGAGTTGGAGCGCAGGAGTCTGGGCGCGGCGGCGCTCGCCGTGGGCGCGGTCGGTCTCGGCTGCATGCCGATGAGCTGGGCGTACGGCGCTTCGCGGCAGCGCGGGGACGATGCGCTGCGGGCGGTGCACGCCGCGCTGGACGCGGGGAGCGATCTGCTCGACACGGCCGACATGTACGGGCCGTTCACCAATGAGCTGCTGGTCGGGCGGGCGCTGAAGGGACGCCGGGACCGGGCGTTCCTCTCCACCAAGTGCGGGCTCCTGGTGGGCGATCAGCACATCGTGGCCAACGGCCGGCCCGGATATGTGCGCCGGGCCTGCGATGCCTCGCTGCGCCGGCTGCAGACGGATGTGATCGACCTCTACCAGCTCCACCGGGCCGATCCCGAGGTGCCGGTCGAGGAGACGTGGGGCGCGATGGCGGAGCTGGTGACCGCGGGGAAGGTGCGGGCGCTCGGGCTGTGCGCGGTCGGCGCGGGGCGGGTGCGCCGCCGGGGCGCCCGGCCGCACGAGGGGACGATCCGGCAACTGGAGCGGGTGCAGCAGGTGTTCCCGGTCAGCGCGGTGCAGGCGGAGCTGTCGGTCTGGTCGCGGGAGGCGCTGGAGGCGCTGGTGCCGTGGTGCGCGGCGCGCGGGGTCGGGGTGCTGGCGGCGATGCCGCTGGGCAACGGCTATCTGACGGGGACGCTCACCCCCGGCCAGGGCTTCGAACCGGACGATCTGCGGGCCAGGCACCCCCGGTTCACGGCCGAGATGATGGCGGCGAACCAGGCGCTCGTGGTGGGGCTGCGGCGGGTCGCCGAGCGGCACGGGGCGACCCCGGCGCAGGTGGCGCTGGCCTGGGTGCTGCGGCAGGGGCCCCAGGTCGTGCCGGTGCCCGGGACGAAGCAGGAGCGGTGGGCGGTGGAGAACGCGGGCGCGGCCGGTCTCGCGCTGACGGCCCGCGACCTGGACGAGATCGACCGGCTGCCGGCCGCGCGGGATTCGTGGGAGACGCGGGACTGAGGCCCGGCCTCGACCGGCTGCCGGCCGCGCGCGGGAGACGCGGGACCGAGGTCCGGTCCGGCGGATCCTCGTGGACCGGCCGGATTTCCCCGCGTTTCCCCGCTCGGCCGGCCCGGTCTTGGGGACCGTCGGGGCCGTTCCGGGCACTCCGGGCGCGGTGGCGGTGTAAGAACAGGGGGATGGCGGCCGTCGAAGGGATCGGTGTGGTGCGTGGTGCGGTGCGGGAATCCGGGCGGGAACCGGCGGGGCGGCGGCCTGCCCGCCGGCGGACGCGGCGCGGTGCGGCGGCGGCGCTGGCGGCCGGTGCGCTGATCCTCGCCGCGGGGTGCTCGCCGGAGGGGGCGGGGAGTCCGGCCGGCCGGGGCGCGAGTTCCCCGGCCGCCTCCGGGTCGTCCGCGGCTCCCTCCTCGCCGTCGGCGTCCCCCTCCGCCTCCCCCTCGCCCTCGGGTCCGCCGGCGAAGGGTTCGGTGAAGGTGGTCTCGACGCTGGCCCGGGGGCTCGATTCGCCCTGGGGGCTGGCGGCGCTCCCGGACGGCGATCTGCTGGTGGGCTCCCGCGACAAGGGGACGATCACCCGGATCGACGCGAAGAGCGGGAAGAAGACCCTGCTGGGCACGGTACCCGGGGTCGCCCCCGCCGGTGAGGGCGGCCTGCTCGGGCTCGCCGTCTCCCCCGACTACGGCACCGACCACCTGGTGTACGCGTACTTCACCACCGCCTCGGACAACCGCATCGCGCGGATGCTGTACGACGAGAACGGCACGAACCCGGGCCAGTTGCTGGGTGCCCCGGACACCATCCTGCGGGGCATCCCCAAGGGGGCGATCCACAACGGCGGCCGGATCGCCTTCGGCCCGGACCGCGCGCTGTACGCGGGCACGGGCGAGACCGGTGACGAGGGGCTGGCCCAGGACGAGGACTCGCTGGCGGGCAAGATCCTGCGGATGACCCCGGACGGCGAGCCGCTGCACGGCAATCCGCGCGCCGACTCCGTGGTGTACTCGCCCGGTCACCGCAATGTGCAGGGGCTCGCCTGGGACGACCGCAAGCGGCTGTGGGCGTCGGAGTTCGGCCAGGACACCTGGGACGAGCTGAACCTCGTCGTGCCGGGCGGCGACTACGGCTGGCCCGAGGCGGAGGGCAAGGCGGGCAAGGCCGGATTCATCGATCCCGTGGCACAGTGGAAGACGTCCGAGGCGTCGCCGAGCGGCATCGCCTTCGTCCGGGGTTCGGTCTGGATGGCCGGGCTGCGCGGGGAGCGGCTGTGGCGCGTTCCCCTGTCCGGCACGGACGAGGAACCGCTGGCGGCCCCCCAGGCGTTCCTGAAGGGGACGTACGGGCGGCTGCGCACGGTGGTCGCCGCCGGGGGTGACCGGCTCTGGCTGGTGACCAGCGAGACGGACGGGCGCGGCACCCCGAAGCCGGGAGACGACAGGATCCTGGTGGCCGAGGTGCGGTAGCCGCGGCCGACGACAGCAGGCGGAAGGGTGCGCGCACCGTGTTCAACTTCTTCGAGGAACTGTTCGCCCCCGGCCGCAGGCACACCAACGACGAGCGCAGGCGGCTGGAGCTGAGCCGGGTGGACCTCGGCGTCGGCGATCCCGCGCGCGGCCCGATCGATCTGTCCTCGGGCAAGGTCGTGATGCGCCGCCGTGACGAGGACGACGGCGATCCGGCGGTGCCGGACGACGGGGACGGCACCGGCGACGACAAGGACCACGGCCCCGACGACGGGGACGGCGGCGGCGACGGGGACGGCGACGCGGACGGCGCCTGAGCGCGCGCCCGCCCGACGGGCTCCCCTCGCGCCGTCCGGCCGCCCGTCTCCGTTACGCGTCGTCCTTCGGCATCCGGTAGAGCCGCAGCCGGTGGGCCAGGGCGGCCGCCTCGCCCCGGCCGTTGACGCCGAGCTTGGCGAGGATGTTGGAGACGTGCACGCTCGCCGTCTTGGGCGAGATGTAGAGCTCCTCGGCGATTCTGCGGTTGGTGTGGCCCGCCGCCACCAGCCGGTGGACGTCCTGCTCGCGCGGGGTCAGCCCGAAGGACTCCACGGCGGCCGCCGCCGCGGCCCTCAGCTGCTCCTCGTGGTCCGGGCCCTCCGGCTCCTCGCCCCGGGCCGGGACGGTGACCGCGTCCGGCACCTTCTCGTCCGGGGCGGCGGCGTCGCCGAGGTCGATCCGGGCCCGGCCGGCCAGGAGTTCGACGGACTCGGTGAGGGGGCGCGCCCCGAGCCGGCGGGCCGCGCCGTGGGCGTCGCGCAGCAGGGTCGTGGCCGCGCCCCGGTCACCGGCGGCGATCAGCAGGGCCTCGGCCCAGCGGTGGTGGATCTGGGCCAGCTCGTACGGGCGGCTCAGCGGGGCGAAGGCGTGGGCGGCGCTCGCCCAGTGCTCGGGGGTGTCGACACCCTCGGCGCGGGCCAGCTCGGCCTCGATCAGCACCGCGTAGGCGGCCCAGACGGGGACGAAGACCGGCAGCCGCTTGAGGTGGGAGCGGACGAGGGCGAGGACGGCGGGCCGCCCCGGTTCGGTGGCGGGCAGACCGCGGGCGTCGGCCTCGGCCGCCGCGACGACGTGCAGCATCGGGAAGGCGTACCGCTGGGTGCCGGGCGGGAAGCCCTCCGCCGCCTGCGCCTCGAAGACGCGCCGGGCCTCGGGCAGGCTGCCCTGCTGGACGGCGATGGTCAGGGCGTGCCGGTTGAGGTTGATGAAGTGCTGGGGCTGCGGGTCGCTGGTGCCGAAGCAGCGGCGGGCCAGGGCCAGTTGGTGTTCGGCCTCGGCGGTGTTCCCCCGGGCCAGGGCCACTTCGGTGCGGCGGCTGGCGACCAGGCCCTGGGACTTGCGGGAGAGCGCCGTGCGGGAGGCGGCGTCGGTGGCGGCCAGCGCCTCGTCCCAGCGGCCGAGCGAGAACAGCGCCATCGCCTGGTTGGTGCGGACCCAGGACTCCATGTCCGCGACACCGTGGGCGTGGCAGGTCTCGATGCCCCGGTCGGCGGCCGCGACGGCCTCCAGCAGGCGGCCCGTGCCCTCCAGGATGGAGGGCAGGTTGATGGAGGCGCGGCCCATGATGCCGACGATGCCCAGCTCGTCGGCCCGGTCGCGGACGGCGTACATCTCGGCGATGCCCTCGTCGACCGCTCCGGCGTCGACGGTCAGCCAGCCCCGGGTGAGCCGTGCGTGCAGTTCGATGGACTCGGCTCCGACCAGCCGGGCGTACTCCACGGCGCGGTCGGTGGCGACGAGGGTGTCGGGGCCGGGCCGGTGCAGCGCGCCCCAGCCGGCCACGCTCGTCAGCACGTCGGCGTGGACGGCGGAGGGGGGCAGGCCCCGGACCAGCTCCTCGGCGGTGGCCAGTTCGTCCCAGCCGTCGCCCCGGGTGGTGTCCTGGACGAGGCGGGAGCGCTGGACCCAGAACCAGGCGGCACGCAGCGCGTCGTCCTCGCCCTCCAGGAGGCGCAGGGCCCGCTTGCAGATCGCCAGGGCCCGTTCGCGCTCGCCGCCGAAGCGGGCGGCGATCGTGGCCTCGGCCATCAGGTCGAGGTAGCGCAGCGCGGGGCCCTCCGGTCCGCCTGCCGGGTACACCTCGGCGTAGTCGATCGGGCGCAGGGTGTCGCGCACCGCTTCGGGGGCGTCGTCCCACAGCTCCATCGCCCGCTCCAGCAGGCGCAGTTGTTCGGCGTAGGCGTTGCGGTGGCGGGCCTCGACGGAGGCCTTGAGCACGGCGGGCAGGGCCTTGGCGGCGTCGTGCGCCCCGTACCAGTAACTGGCCAGCCGGGTCGCCCGCTCGCCGTCGCGGACGAGGGAGGGATCGGCCTCCAGCGCCTCGGCGTACCGTCGGTTGAGGCGGGAGCGCTCGCCGGGCAGCAGATCGTCGCTGACGGCCTCGCGGACCAGGGAGTGGCGGAAGCGGTAGCCGTTGCCCTCCGGGGTGGTGAGCAGCAGATTGGCGCCGACGGCCCCGCGCAGCGCCTCGATCAGCTCGTCCTCGGCGAGTCCGGCGACGGCGGCGAGCAGTTCGTACTCGACGGTGGAGCCGCCCTCGGCGACGATCCGGGCGACGCGCTGGGCGTCGTCCGAGAGCGCCTCCACCCGGACGAGGAGCAGATCGCGCAGCGAGTCCGGCAGGACGGTGCCGTCGCCGTCACCGCTCTCCAGGGTGCAGGCCAGCTCCTCGACGAAGAAGGCGTTGCCGTCGGAGCGCGCGAATATCTCGTCCACGAGGGCGGGTTCGGGGGTGTCGGCGAGTATGCCGGTGAGCTGGCGGCGGACCTCGGCGCGGTTGAAGCGGCGCAGTTCGATGCGGCGCACGGTGCGCAGCCGGTCCAGTTCGGCCAGGAGGGGGCGCAGCGGATGGCGGCGGTGGATGTCGTCGGCGCGGTAGGTACCGACGACGACGAGGCGGCCGGTGCGCAGGGTGCGGAAGAGGTAGGCGACCAGATGGCGGGTGGAGGAGTCGGCCCAGTGCAGGTCCTCCAGGACGAGGACGACGACGCGGTCGGCCGAGATCCGCTCCAGCAGGCGGGCGGTGAGCTCGAACAGGCGGGCGGTGTCGTGCTCGTCGGCGGCCCCCCGGCCGGCCTCGCCCAGCTCGGGCAGGAGCCGGGCCAGCTCGCGTTCCTGTCCGGCGCAGGCCGCGGCCATCTCCTCGGGCAGGGTGCGGTGCAGGGTCCGCAGCGCGGTGGAGAAGGGGGCGTACGGCAGGCCGTCGGCGCCGATCTCCACACAGCCGCCGACGGCGACGACGGCCTCGCGGCGGACCGCGACCGAGAGGAACTCCTCGACCAGCCGGGTCTTGCCGACGCCCGCCTCGCCGCCGACGAGCAGCGCCTGCGGCCCGCCGCCACCGCCCGTGGGGGCGGCGGCGCGGGCGAGGGCCTCGGTGAGGGTGCTGAACTCACCGGTGCGGCCGACGAACACGGGGCTGACTGACCTGGTCTCCACGGAGCCGAGCATCGCACATGGGTCCGACACCGCGGGCCCGGCCGTCCGGACGGGCATCGCGTCCGGCCTACGCGGCGTGCGCGAACCGCTCGCGGTCCGTACTCACCACCCCTTCGTCCTCGTGGCGGGCGGACCGGCGGGCCTTCCGCGCCGCCCGGCGGGCCTCGCGCGCCAGCCGCTCGGTCGCGGCGCGGCGGACCAGTTCGGCGGACATGATCTTGTAGAGCTCCATCTCGAACATGCGTGTCTCCTGAAGACGGGAGTGGTGGTGCGGCGGGTTCCGCCGTGTCACCACTCTCGCGTCCCAGGGGGTCCCGTCACATCGGGCGAGTTCCGCATCCCTGCCGGGCCGGCGCCTTAGGAGGCGGCGGACACCGGCGAGGGCCGGACCCGTCCCGTCCCGGGCATGCCTTAGACGGGGCCGCCCGGTGCCGTACGCGGGCGGGGCGGCGGCTCAGTGGACCGCCCGCCCGACCGGTACGGCCTCCTCGGCCCTCTCCGCCCCGGCGTTCGCGGCGGAACCGGCGGGGGCGGCCGGGCGCGGGATCGCGGCGGTCTCCGGCGGCTCGATGCTGATGCGCGGCAGGCGGCGGTCCAGCCAGCCGGGGAGCCACCAGTTGGCCCCGCCGAGCAGATGCATCAGCGCGGGCACCAGCAGGGTGCGCAGCACGAAGGCGTCCAGGGCGACGGCGGCGGCGAGGGCGATGCCGAACATCGCGATGACCCGGTCGCCGCTGAGCACGAAGGCGAGGAAGACCGAAATCATGATCACCGCGGCCGAGTTGATCACCCGGCTGGTCTCGGCGAGGCCGACCCGGACCGCGCGGCGGTTGTCCCGGCTCTCCAGCCACTCCTCGTACATCCGCCCCACCAGGAAGACCTGGTAGTCCATGGAGAGCCCGAAGAGGACCGACACCATGATCACCGGGAGGAAGGGTTCGATGGGGCCCGCGCTGCCCAGTCCCAGCAGCTCGCTGCCCCAGCCCCACTGGAAGATCGCGACGACGACGCCGAACGAGGAGGCGACCGCCGCCACGTTCATCGCGGCGGCCTTCAGCGGGATGCCGACCGAGCGGAAGGCCACCAGCAGGAGCAGACAGCCGAGTGCGATGACGACGCCGATGAAGAGCGGCAGTTTGCCGACGATGATCCCGGCGAAGTCGTCGTAGCTGGCCGTCACCCCGCCCACGTGGGTGCGCAGCGAGGTGTTGTCGGCGGCCTTCGGCAGCACGTCGGCGCGGAGCCGGTCGACCAGCTCGCTGGTCTGCCGGGACTGCGGGGAGGAGTTGGGGACGACGGTGACGTACGCGGTGTCCCCGCTGGAGTTGTAGGTGACGGGCAGCACCCGGGCGACCCCGTCGGTGGCGCGGAGCGTCGCGGGCAGCGCGTCCATGGCGAGCCGGTCGTCCGCGCCGTCCAGCCGGGCGGCGATGGTCAGCGGGCCGTTCACCCCGGGGCCGAAGCCGTCGGCCAGCAGGTCGTACGCCTGGCGGGTGGTCGAGGACGCCGCGTTGTTGCCCTGGTCGGAGCTGCCGAGGTGGAGCGAGAAGGTGGGCAGGGCGAGGCCCAGCATGAGGAGGGCCGCTAGGCCGCCCAGCAGTCTGGGGCGGCGCTCCACGAAGGCGGACCAGCGGGCGGCGAACCCGGCCGGCGGTTCCGGTCGCGGGCCGTCCTCGGCCAGCCGCCGCCGCTCGCGCCGGCCGAGCGCCCGCATCCCGATCAGGGAGAGCAGCGCGGGCAGCAGGGTGACGGAGGCCGCCACGGTCAGCACCACGGTGAGCGAGGCCGCGACGGCGACGCCGTTGAGGAAGCTCAGCCGCAGGATCAGCATCCCGAGCAGGGCGATGCAGACGGTGGCCCCGGCGAAGACGACGGCCCGCCCGGTCGTGGCGACGGCGTGCTCGGCCGCCTCCGGGACGCTCATCCCGCGCCGCAGCGCCCTGCGGTGCCGGGTGACGATGAAGAGCGCGTAGTCGATGCCGACGCCGAGCCCCACGAGCATGCCCAGCATGGGCGCGAAGTCGGCGACGGTCATCAGATGGCCGAGGAGCACGATGCCCGCGTAGGCGGTGCCGACCGAGACGAGGGCGGTGGCGATGGGCAGCAGGCTCGCGGCGAGCGAGCCGAAGGCGAGGAAGAGCACCACGGCGGCGACGGCCACCCCGACGGCCTCGCTGAGGTGCGCGGCCGGGGCCTCGGTGAGCGCTATGGCGGGGCCGCCCAGCTCGACCCGCAGATGCTCGCTCGCGGCGGCCTTCGCGGTGTCCACGACGGCCCGCGCCTGTCCGGCCGGGATGTCGTCCGCGCCGCGCTCGAAGGTGATCGTGGCGTAGGCGGTGTGCCCGTCGGCGCTGATCTGTCCGGCGCCCGTGTCCGTGTACGGCCCCTCGACCGCGCCGACGCCCGGCAGCCGTTCGATCTCGTGCAGGGTTCTCGTCATCTTCTGGGCGACGTCCGTGGCGCGGACCGTGGAGTCGTCGGTGTGCCAGACGAGGGTGTCCGTGTCCCCGCCTAGGTGGGCGAAGCCGCTCTTCAGCACCTGGGAGGCCTGCCCGGACTCGGTGCCGGGCGCCTCGTAGTCGTTGGTGTAGGCGGAACCGGCGAACCCGGCGGCGGCCGCCGTCCCGCCGAGCGCGAGCAGCCAGACGAGGACGGCGAGGAGGCGGTGCGTGACGCACCAGCGGGCGATGGCAGCCAAGGGACGTGCTCCCTGCGGGTTCGTGGTCCCCGCGGGGGTCCGACAGGACCGTCCGCGTGAGAACGCATGACCTGAGAACCGTCACTCTGACAGCCTTCTGTGATCGTTTGCCCGTTTCGTGGCCTTACTCACAGGGTGTCGGTCCTCCTGCGGGCGTCAGGTGCGCGGCCGTACGGCGGTGGGGGACGGGCCCGGGGCGGGCCCCTGCGGTGCTCCCGGGCGCGGGTGATCCCCGCTATCTTGTGAGCTTGCCAATTACCTTCCCTGGGGGGTCAGTTGAACAGCGCGTCGCACCATATCGGGCCCGATTCGGCACCGGACAGATACCGGCTGCTCAACTCCATCGGCCGCGGCGGCGAGGCCGTCCTGTACCGGGCGGAGATCGAGCTGGACGGCGCGCCGGAGACCGTGGTCGTCAAGGTGCTCGACTCGAAGACCACGATCACCATCGAGCAGTTCCAGCGGCTCAGCACCAAATGGCGCGACCAGGCGGAGCTGCTGCGGTTCGTGAACCGGCCGGGCGTCGTCGGGGTGCGCGAGCACTTCGAGGGGCCGCCGATCCACGGGGCCGGGGACGCGTCCACCGCCGCCGGGCGGGCCCTGGTGCTGGTCATGAACCACGTCGACGGGCTCGATCTGCGGGACTGGCGCGCCGAGCGGACCCTGGCCACACACGCCGAGCGCCGCGAGGTGCTGCGCACCCTCGAACAGCTCGCGGACGTGCTGGACTGGCTGCACTCGGGCCGGGCGACCCCCTCCGGCCGCACCGTCGTCCACGGCGACCTCTCCCCCGGCAACGTCATGGTCGACGCGCACGGCCAGGCCACCCTCGTGGACTTCGGTCTGAGCAAGCTCACCGCCGACCACCAGACGGCGGAGGTCTGGTTCACCCCCGGCTACGCCGCCCCCGAGGTCTTCGAGGGCAAGCGGACGCCGGGCACCGACCGCTACGCCTTCGGCGCGATCGCCTACTTCCTGCTCAGCGGCGAGGCCCCGCCCAGCACCCCCGAGCAGCTGCGGGCCGCGCTGCGCGCCCTCCCCCAGGTGGCCGCCGCGACACCGGAGCGCCGCGACCGCATCCTCTCCGTCTGCGCGGCCGAGCCGGACGGGCGCCCCGAGAGCCTGGCCTCCTGGGTGAAGGACGTGCGCTCCGCCGTCGTCTCCACGACGGTCACGGGCCCCTCGCGGCGCGCGGAGTCCGTACAGGACACGCCTCCGGCCGCCGGGTCCGTGCCGCCGCCCCCGCTCCTGCCGCCGGGGGCGCCCACGCCGCCGCTCGGGGCACCCCCCGCCGGTCCCCCGGTCCAGCCGCCCGCCTTCCCGCCGCCGATCACCGCCTCCGGCGACCCGGGGGTGGCGCCGCCCACGACGGTGAATCCGGGGCCGTCCCCAAAGGAGGCGCCCGCACCGGAGCCGACGGTCCCGACCCCGGCCGCCGTGGCCCCGGCCGCCGCTCCCGCCCCGTCGAAGCCCGCGAAGAAGCGCCGCCCGGTCCTCGTCCCGCTGCTCTCGCTCGCCCTGGCCGCCGCGCTGGCGACGATCGGGGTCCAGGCCCTGCGCGCGGGCGACGACGAGAAGGACGACGGCAAGGGGGCGAAGGCGGCGCCCACGGTGACGGTCACGAAGACGGCGCCGGCCGACGGGTCGGCCGAGGAGCCTGCGAGCGGGTCGACGGCCTCCCCCGACGCCTCGGAGGGCACGACGGCACCGCCCGAGGCGGCCTCGGTGAACACCAAGTCGCTCACCACCATGGACGCGGTCGCCGGCGGCCAGTTCGCCGACCTGGCCGTCGGCAGCGGCACGCTGAACAGCACGTACTACGACACCGCCCTGGTCCCGGACGGCGGTGACCCGGAGTGCAGCGGCTCCGTGGAGTACAACCTGAGCCGCGAGTGGAAGACGCTCACCATGGTCGCCGGGGTCGACGACAACTCGTCGAACAAGGCCGCCCGGGTCACCATCGAGGTCGACGACGAGCCCGGCTTCACCGGTGAGGTGCTGCTCGGCAAGCCGAAGACGATCTCGGTGCCGGTCACCGGCGTCCTGCGGCTGACCATCTCCTACGCCGACCCGGCCGACAACTGCGACATGGGCGATCTGGTCCTCGGCTCCCCGACCCTGAAGAAGTGACGCGCGAGGGGCGGTGCCCCCGGCCCCGGCCGGGCGCACCGCCCCTCGTCACACCTGCCGGCGGCCTCAGCCCTCGACGCCGAGCTTCTCCAGGATCAGCTCGCGCACCCGGGCCGCGTCGGCCTGGCCGCGGGTGGCCTTCATGACCGCGCCGACGAGCGCGCCGGCCGCGGCGACCTTGCCGCCGCGGATCTTGTCCGCGATGGCGGCGTTGCCGGCGATGGCCTCGTCCACGGCGGTGGAGAGCGCACCCTCGTCCGAGACGACCTTCAGACCGCGCTTCTCCACGACGGTGTCGGGGTCGCCCTCGCCCGCGAGGACGCCCTCCAGCACCTGGCGGGCCAGCTTGTCGTTGAGGTCGCCCGCGGCGACGAGCTCGGCCACCCGGGCGACCTGCGCCGGGGTGACGGGCAGTTCGTCCAGACCGCGGCCGGTCTCGTTGGCGTTACGGGCCAGCTCGCCCATCCACCACTTGCGGGCCTGGTCCGACGGGGCGCCCGCCTCGGTCGTGGCGACGATCAGGTCGACGGCGCCCGCGTTGAGGATGGACTGCATGTCGTGCTCGGAGACGCCCCACTCCTCCTTGAGCCGGGCGCGGCGCAGCCGCGGCAGCTCGGGAAGGCCCTGGCGCAGCTCCTCGACCCACTCCCGGGCCGGAGCGACCGGCACCAGGTCGGGCTCGGGGAAGTAGCGGTAGTCCTCGGCGTTGTCCTTGATGCGGCCGGCCGTGGTGGAGCCGTCCTCCTCGTGGAAGTGCCGGGTCTCCTGGACGATCGTGCCGCCCGCGTTCAGCACCGCGGCGTGGCGCTGGATCTCGAAGCGGGCGGCCCGCTCGACGGAACGCAGCGAGTTCACGTTCTTCGTCTCGGAGCGGGTGCCGAAGGTCTCGGTGCCCTTGGGGCGCAGCGACAGGTTGACGTCGCAGCGCATCTGGCCCATCTCCATGCGGGCCTCGGAGACGCCGAGCGCCTTGATGAGCTCGCGCAGCTCGGCCACGTACGCCTTGGCGACCTCGGGGGCGCGCTCGCCCGCTCCCTCGATCGGCTTGGTGACGATCTCGATGAGCGGGATGCCGGCCCGGTTGTAGTCGAGCAGGGAGTGGGACGCGCCGTGGATACGGCCGGTGGCGCCGCCGACGTGCGTCGACTTGCCGGTGTCCTCCTCCATGTGGGCGCGCTCGATCTGCACCCGGAAGATCTCGCCGTCCTCCAGCTGGACGTCCAGATAGCCGTCGAAGGCGATCGGCTCGTCGTACTGGGAGGTCTGGAAGTTCTTCGGCATGTCCGGATAGAAGTAGTTCTTCCGGGCGAACCGGCACCACTCGGCGATCTCGCAGTTCAGCGCGAGACCGATCTTGATCGCGGACTCGACGCCGACGGCGTTGACGACCGGCAGCGCGCCGGGCAGGCCGAGGCAGACCGGGCAGGTCTGCGAGTTGGCGTCCTGCTTCAGCTCGGTGGAGCAGCCGCAGAACATCTTGGTCCTGGTGCCGAGCTCCACATGGACCTCAAGGCCCATGACGGGGTCGTACGTCGCGAGGGCGTCCTCGTACGACTCCAGGTCGATGACAGTCACGGAAAACTTTCCCTCTCAGCCCAGCAGTACGTCGTCGTCGCCGAGACGCTTCAGTTCGCGATAGAGGATCGCGAGCCCGGTCACGATCGCCGCGGCGGACACGGCGGCGTCGATGAGGCGCAGCGTGTCGTTGTCCGAGCGGGCCAGCTTCGCCTGCTTGGCGACGCTCAGCGCACCGAAGGCGGTGGTGCCCATCGACACGTACAGCCCGGTCTTCGACTTCTTGAAGTTCTTGGCCTTCTTGGTCATGGCGCTCATAGCGACGGAGCCTCCTCAAGCAGCGGATGACCCCACTGTTCCACGAAGGCGGCCTCGACGGCGGCTCCGACCTTGTACAGCCGGTCGTCCTTCATCGCCGGGGCGATGATCTGGAGCCCGACGGGCAGGCCGTCCTCGGGGGCCAGGCCGCAGGGGAGCGACATGGCGGCGTTGCCGGCCAGGTTCGTCGGAATGGTGCACAGGTCCGCGAGATACATCGCCATCGGGTCGTCGGCGCGCTCGCCGATCGGGAAGGCGGTGGTCGGCGTGGTCGGCGAGACGATCACGTCGACCTGCTCGAACGCACGCTCGAACTCGCGGGTGATCAGCGTGCGGACCTTCTGCGCGGAGCCGTAGTACGCGTCGTAGTAGCCGGAGCTGAGCGCGTACGTACCGAGGATGATCCGGCGCTTGACCTCGTCGCCGAAGCCGGCCTCGCGGGTGAGCGCGGTGACTTCCTCGGCGGACTTGGTGCCGTCGTCACCGACGCGCAGGCCGTAGCGCATGGCGTCGAACCGGGCCAGGTTCGAGGAGCACTCGGACGGGGCGATCAGGTAGTACGCCGAGAGCGCCAGGTCGAAGGAGGGGCAGTCCAGCTCGACGACCGTGGCGCCGAGGGACTTCAGCAGCTCGACGGACTCGTTGAAGCGCTGGACGACACCGGCCTGGTAGCCCTCGCCGGAGAACTGCTTCACGACGCCGACGCGCAGGCCCGCGACGCTGCCGCTGCGCGCGGCCTCGACGACCGGCGGGACGGGGGCGTCGATGGACGTGGAGTCCATCGGGTCGTGGCCGGCGATGACCTCGTGCAGCAGGGCCGCGTCCAGGACCGTGCGGGCGCAGGGGCCGCCCTGGTCGAGGGAGGAGGAGAACGCCACCATGCCGTAGCGGGAGACCCCGCCGTAGGTGGGCTTCACGCCGACGGTGCCGGTGACGGCGGCGGGCTGGCGGATCGAGCCGCCGGTGTCCGTGCCGATGGCGAGCGGGGCCTCGAAGGAGGCGAGGGCGGCGGAGGAGCCGCCGCCGGAGCCGCCGGGGATGCGGGTGAGGTCCCACGGGTTGCCGGTCGGGCCGTAGGCGCTGTTCTCGGTGGAGGACCCCATGGCGAACTCGTCCATGTTGGTCTTGCCGAGGATGACGACGTCGGCGGCCTTCAGCTTCCGGGTGAGGGTCGCGTCGTACGGCGGGACCCAGCCTTCGAGGATCTTCGAGCCGACCGTGGTCGGCATGTCCTTCGTGGTGAAGATGTCCTTCAGCGCGAGCGGGACGCCTGCCAGCGGGCCGAGCTTCTCGCCCGCGGCGCGCTTGGCGTCGACGGCGCGGGCCTGCGCGAGCGCGCCCTCGCGGTCGACGTGCAGGAAGGCGTGGACCTTCTCGTCGATCGCGTCGATCCGGGCGAGGTGGGCCTCGGTGACCTCGACGGCGGTGAGCTCGCCGGAGGCGATCTTCGCGGCGATCTCGGCCGCGGTGAGCTTGATGATGGTGCTGTGGTCCGTCATGGCTTTCAGTCCTCCCCCAGGATCTGCGGCACCTTGAAACGCTGCTGCTCCTGGGCCGGAGCGCCGGAGAGCGCCTGCGCGGGGGTGAGCGACGGACGGACCTCGTCCGCCCGCATGACGTTGGTCAGCGGCAGCGGGTGGGAGGTCGGCGGTACGTCTTGGTCGGCGACCTCGGAGACGCGGGCGACCGCGCCGATGATGTCGTCGAGCTGACCGGCGAAGTGATCGAGCTCTTCGCCCTTCAGCTCCAGACGCGCCAGCCGGGCGAGGTGGGCGACCTCCTCGCGCGTGATGCCAGGCATGCAGCGATCCTCAGGGTTCGGTGTGTGGTTTTGGCCCAATCCTATGGGGTCGCCGAACTGGGGGATCCCCACCCGGGGAAGTGCTGCCCGCGAAGGGGCCGGCGGCGGTACGGCGGGGCCGGCCGTACCGCCGCCACCTCGCTGCCTGTCCGTCCTACGTCGTCGCGGGCCGTGAGTCGACCGTGCGGCCGGAGGGGTGCTGTTCCGGTTCGGCGGCGGCCGCGGCCGCCAGCTCGGCGGGGCGGCGCCAGCCGTGCTCGCCGCGGGCCCGCAGCCAGGCGGTCATCTCCTGCGGCGGCATCGCGGCGGCCACCAGCCAGCCCTGCACCGCGTCGCAGCGCAGGTCCCGCAGCCGCTCCCAGGTCTCGTCGTCCTCGACGCCCTCCGCGACGACGAGCAGCCCCAGGGAGTGGGCCAGGTCGATCGTGCAGCGGACGATCTCCGCGTCCTCCTGGTCGATGGCGAGCCGGGCGACGAAGGAGCGGTCGATCTTGAGCTCGCTGACCGGCAGCCGCCGCAGGTGGACGAGGGAGGAGTAGCCCGTGCCGAAGTCGTCGAGGGACATCTTCACACCGTGCCCGGTCAGCCCGGCCAGGGTGTCGGCGGCCCGCTGCGGGTCCTCCAGCAGCACGTGCTCCGTTATCTCCAGCTGGAGCGCGCCCGCCGGGACGCCGTGCCGGGCCAGCCGGGCGGCGACGCCTCCGGCGAAGCCGGGGGTGTGCACGTCGCGCGGGGAGACGTTCACCGCGACGGGGACGAACAGGCCCTGGGCCCGCCAGCGGGCGACCTGGGCGAGCGCGGTCTCCAGGACGTACTCGGTGAGGTGCGGCATCAGCCCGGACGATTCGGCGATGGCGATGAACTCGTCCGGGGGGACCCGGCCGCGCTCCGGGTGCACCCAGCGCACCAGCGCCTCCAGGCCGGCCACCTGGCCGTCGAAGCGCACCTTGGGCTGGTAGTGCAGCTCGACCTCGCCGGCGTCCAGCGCGCGCCGCAGATCGCCGAGGAGTCCGAGCCGGTCCGGGGTGTTGCTGTCCCGCTTGGACTCGTAGACCTCCACGCCCGTGCGGTCCCGTTTGGCCTGGTACATCGCCACGTCGGCGCGGCGCAGCAGCCCTTCGGCGTCCAGCGCGTGCTCGGGGTAGACGGCGACGCCGGCACTGGCCTCCAGGACGAGGGTGAGCCCGTCGAGGTCCAGCGGGGAGGAGAGTTCCGCGGCGAGATGGCGGGCGACGCGCTGGGCGCTGGTGGTGGAGTCGGTGGTGGGGAGCAGGACGGCGAACTCGTCGCCGCCGAGCCGGGCGGCCTCCGCGCCGCGCGGCAGGGCCAGCCGGATCCGTTCCGCTATCTGCAGGAGCAGCCGGTCGCCGGCGAGATGGCCGAGGGTGTCGTTGACCGCGCGGAAGCGGTCGAGGTCGATGAGGACGAGCCCGGCGCGGCTGCCGGTGCTCTCCGCCTCCTCCAGCGCCGTCCAGGTGCGTTCCAGCAGCCACTGGCGGTTGGGCAGCCCGGTCAGCGGGTCGCGCAACTGCTCCTCGGCGCGGGCGCGGGCGATCCAGAGCGTGGAGTCGAGGGCGATCAGCGGCACCGCGAAGAGCGGCAGCAGAACGGGCCGGGCCATCGCGACGACGCAGATCAGCGGGGCGATGCCGAGCAGGGCGACGGCGATCAGGCCCTGGCGCAGCAGCGCGGTGCGGGCCGCGGTCGGCAGTCCGCCGGCCTGCGGTGTCCGCGCGTACCACAGCAGGACCCGGGTGACGAGCAGATAGGTGGAGGCCGCGAGGAGCAGTTCCGGTACGGCGGCGATGCCCCAGTCGAGTGGCTGCCAGGGGGTCTCGACGGTCTGCACCTCGCCGAAGGCGGCCAGCACCAGGGCCGCCGCCCCCACGCCGAGGATGTCCACCGCCCCGTGCAGCAGCCCCTGCCACCAGCGGTGCCGGCGGGCCACGCCGACGAGCACGACGACGACCAGGCTGACCAGCCCGGCGGGCACCCAGCCGTAGAGCAGGAGCACGGCCAGGGTGAGGGCGGCGCCGGAGCCGGTGCCGCCCCACCAGCGGTCGCGGCCGAGGGCGACGAGGTGGCCGACGACGATGCCGGTGAGGACGGCGAGCGACCAGCCCGCCGTGCCGTCGGGGAAGAGGGCGTGGCCCTCGCTGACGGCCCGGTAGAAGCCGGTGGCCAGCTGGACGGTGGCGAGGGCCACGACGGCGAGGCCCACCCCGGGGGTGAGGCCGGCGAAACCTTGCAGCCGTGACACCGGTGCGGCGTTCTCGGTCGGTTTCATTCCGTCCCTCTCACAGCCGGCGGTGCCGATGTCACCCGATGGTTCCGTTCCGTGCCAGCGCGCTCGGTCCGGCGCCGGCCCGAGACCCGGGCCCGTCCGGGGCGCACCAGTCCACAGTAGGCCGCCGGGGGCGTCCGCGGGCAGCGGTCCGACGCTCTTGCCCAAATGCGAACCGACCGCCGCTGAGCATCTGCTATGCGCTGATCGGGTGAATCCGACGGTGCGTCACAGAGCACTCACGCTCCGGCGCGTCCGGGGCCGGCACCCCGGGCGGGCCGCCGAAAGGCGCTACCCCTCCTCGGCGGGGACGGCGGCCTCGCGCGCGGCCTCCGGTCCCTGGTCGAGCAGCACCCCGAAGCCGTCCTCGTCGAGCACGGGGACCTTCAGCTGCATCGCCTTGTCGTACTTGGAGCCGGGGTTGTCCCCGACGACGACGAAGGAGGTCTTCTTGGAGACGGAGCCGGTGACCTTCGCGCCGCGGCTCTGCAGCGCCTCTTTCGCGCCATCCCTGGTGTGTCCGGCGAGGGTGCCGGTGACGACGACGGTGAGTCCTTCCAGGGGCCTGGGCCCCTCGTCCTCGCCGCCCTCGTCCTCCATGCGGACGCCGGCCTCGCGCCACTTGCGGAGGATCTCGCGGTGCCAGTCCTCGGCGAACCACTGTTTGACGGAGGCGGCGATGACCGGGCCCACTCCGTCGGCGTCGGCCAGCTCCTGTTCGGTGGCCTCGTCGATCCGGTCGACGGAGCGGAACTGGCGGGCCAGCTCCCGGGCGGCGACGGGTCCGACGTGGCGGATGGAGAGCCCGTTGAGGATCCGGGCCAGCGGGGCCCGCTTGGCGGCGGCGATGGCCTCCAGCATGGCGACGGCGTTCTTCTTCGGTTCGCCCTGCTGGTTGGCGAAGACCCGGGCGATCTTCTCCTCGCCGGTCTTCGGGTCCCGCTTGGGCAGTCCGCTGTCGGGGTCCAGGACGTAGGCGCGGATGGGCAGCAGCTGCTCGACGGTCAGCCCGAAGAGGTCGCCCTCGTCGCGCAGCGGCGGTTCGGCGGGCTCCAGGGGCTGGGTGAGCGCGGCGGCGGCGACATAGCCGAAGTGGTCGATGTCGAGGCAGGCACGGCCGGCGAGATAGGCGATCCGCTCCCGCAACTGGGCGGGGCAGGAGCGGGCGTTGGGGCAGCGGACGTCGATGTCCGCCTCCTTCATGGGCCGCAGCTCCGTGCCGCACTCGGGGCAGTGGGTGGGCATGACGAAGGCCCGTTCGGTGCCGTCGCGCAGATCGACGACCGGTCCGAGGATCTCCGGGATGACGTCCCCGGCCTTGCGGAGCACCACGGTGTCCCCGATCAGGACGCCCTTGGCCTTCACCACGTTCTGGTTGTGCAGGGTGGCGAACTCGACCTCGGATCCGGCGACTTCGACCGGCTCGACCTGGGCGTACGGGGTGACGCGGCCGGTGCGGCCGACGCCGACGCGGATGTTGACGAGCCGGGTGTTGACCTCCTCCGGGGCGTACTTCCACGCGATGGCCCAGCGCGGGGCGCGGGAGGTGGAGCCGAGCCGGCCCTGGAGCGGGATCTCGTCGAGCTTGACGACGACGCCGTCGATCTCGTGCTCCACGGAGTGCCGGTGCTCGCCGTAGTAGGCGATGAACGCGCGGACCTCTTCCAGCGAGTCCACCACCTTGTTGTACTTGGCGGTGGGCAGGCCCCATTCGCGCAGCAGGTCGTAGGCGTGCGAGAGGCAGTCGATGTCGAGGCCCTCGCGGGCGCCGATGCCGTGGACCACCATGTGGAGCGGGCGGCCCGCGGTGACCTTGGGGTCCTTCTGGCGCAGCGAGCCGGCCGCCGCGTTGCGCGGATTGGCGAAGGGCTTGTCGTCGGCCTCGACCAGCCGGGCGTTCAGCCCCTCGAACGCCTCCATCGGGAAGAAGACCTCGCCCCGGATCTCGACGAGGGCGGGGACCCGGTCGCCCGTGAGCCGGTGCGGGATGTCCGCGATGGTCCGGACGTTGGGCGTGATGTCCTCGCCGGTGCGGCCGTCGCCCCGGGTGGCCGCCCGGGTCAGCAGCCCGTTCTCGTACGTGAGGTTGACGGCGAGGCCGTCGACCTTCAGCTCGCAGAGGTAGTGGTAGTCCGTGGTGCCGGCGTCGCGGGCGATGCGCTCGCCCCAGGCGGCCAGCTCCTCGTCGTCGAAGGCGTTGTCCAGGGAGAGCATCCGCTCGCGGTGCTCGACGGAGGTGAACTCCGTGCGGTAGGGCCCGGCGACCTTCTGGGTCGGCGAGTCGGGGGTCCGCAGCTGCGGGTGCGCCTCCTCCAGGTCCTGCAGTTCGCGCATCAGCCGGTCGAACTCGGCGTCGCTGACGACCGGCTGGTCGTTCACGTAATACCGGAACCGGTGTTCCTCCACCTGCTCGGCGAGCAGGTCGTGCCGCTCCCGCGCCTCCGCGGGCACGGGCACGTCCTGTCCGCCCGGCAGGGGCGTCTGCTGTTCGCCGGCCATCGTCCCGTCCTCCGTTACCCGATGCCCCGTTACTCAGGGTTGTCCGCAAGCGATTTCGCGGCCCGGACGCAGTGGGCGAGCGCGGCGCGGGCGTACCCGGGCGAGGCGCCCGCGAGTCCGCACGCCGGGGTGATCGTCAGGGACTCGGTGAGAGTCCCCGGATTCAGCCCCAGCCTGCGCCACAGCGTCCTGACACCCATGACGCTACCGCCCGGGTCCGACAATCCGCCCGAGGCCGGGTCGGTGCCGGGCACGACCCCGAGGAAGAGCCGGGTGCCGCCCTCGACGGCCTCCCCGACCGCCTCCTCCTCACGCTCGGTGAGAAGGGAGAAGTCGAGGGAGATCCCGTCGGCTCCGGCCCGGCGCAGCAGGGCGAAGGGGACCTCGGGGGCGCAGGTGTGGACGACGGTGGCGGCGTCGCCGGCCGCGGCGAGCACGTCGCGCAGGGTGCCCTCGACGATCTGGCGGTCGACGGCGCGGTAGGTGCGGTAGCCGCTCGCGGTCCGGACCCGGCCGCGCAGGACGGCGGTGAGGGAGGGTTCGTCGAGCTGGAGGACGGGGCGGGCGCCCGGGACCCGGCGGCGCAGTTCGGCGAGGTGGCCGGTGAGTCCTTCGGCGAGGGAGGCCGCCAGGTCGCGGCAGGCGCCGGGGTCGCCGAGGACGGCCTCGCCGCCGCGCCGTTCCAGCGCGGCGGCGAGCGTCCACGGCCCCACGGCCTGCACCTTGAGCGGGCCCTCGTAGCCCTGGGTGAACTCCTCCAGCGCGTCGAGGTCCTCGCCCAGCCAGGAGCGGGCGCGGCGGGTGTCGCGGCCGGGGCGGTCGCTGATCCGCCAGCCGCTCGGCTCGACGTGTCCGTACATCTCCACGAGCAGGCCGATGCTCCGGCCGATCATGTCGGCGCCGGGGCCGCGCGCCGGGAGTTCCGCCAGATGGGGCAGGCCCTGCCCGTCGTCGAAGGAGCCGGTGACGGTCTTGGCCGCCTCCCGGGCGTCGCCGCCGGGCATGGATCCGATTCCGGTGGCCGGGCACCCGCTGAACTTGTTCGTCTCGCTCACGCGGGAAGCCTACGGCGGGCGGCGGCGCGCCACGTCGGCGGCCGGGGCGGCACGGCCCGGTGCGTCAGCGCCCGGGGCGGACCGTGAGGTCGTTGACCTCGGCGTCGCGCGGCAGGTCGAGCGCCATGAGGATGGTGGTGGCGACGGACTCGGGGTCGATCCAGCGGGCGGGGTCGTACTCCTTGCCCTCCTGCCGGTGGACCTTCTCCTGCATGGGGCTGGCGGTGCGGCCGGGGTAGACGGTGGTGACGCGGACGCCGTGGCCGTGCTCCTCGTGGCGCAGCGAGTCGGCCAGGGCCTTCAGCCCGTGCTTGCTGGCCGCGTACGCGCTCCAGCCGGGGCTCGCGGAGAGTCCGGCGCCGGAGTTGACGAAGAGGACGTGGCCCTGGGCGACGCGGACCTGGGGCAGGAACAGGCGGGTCAGCTCGGCGGGGGCGACGAGGTTGGCGTTGAGCTGGACGTGCCATGCCTTGGGGGTGAGGTCGCCGACCGGTCCGAGTTCGACGACGCCCGCGATGTGCAGCAGCGAGTCGAGGCGGTCCGGGACGGTCTGCTGGGCCAGCGCCCAGGAGAGCCGGTCGGGGTTGGAGAGGTCGCCGACGAGCGTGCGGGCGCCGGGGTGGAGCGCGGCGAGTTCCCTGGCGCGGGCCGCGTCGCGGGCCAGCAGCACGAGGTCGTCACCGCGCTCGGCGAGACGGCGGGCGACGGCGGCGCCGATGCCGGAACCGGCACCGGTGAGGAGGTGAGTGGGCATGGACCCATCGTCGCACCCCTCCCCCGGGCCCCGTACGTCACCGCAGTCCGGCGGACTCCTCCAGGTAGGCCAGGGCGCCGACGCCGTCCTCGGCGAAGAAGACCAGCTCGGTGAGCGGGAGGGGCAGGAAGCCCTCGTCCTCCATGCGCTGGAACTGGGTGCGCAGTCCGTCGTAGAAACCGGCGGTGTTGAGCAGGACGACGGGCTTGGTGTGCTTGCCGTGCTTCTTCAGCTCCAGGATCTCGGTGGCCTCGTCGAGCGTCCCGGTGCCACCGACCATGATCACGATCGCGTCGGACTTGGCGAGCAGGAGGGCCTTGCGCTCGGCGAGGTCGCGGGCGATCACCATCTCGTCGGCGTTGGTCCGGGCCTTCGCGGCCAGGAAGTCCACCGAGACGCCGACGAGCTTCCCGCCCGCCTCCTGGACGCCGTCGGCGACGACCTTCATCAGTCCGCTCTCCGACCCGCCCCAGACGAGGGTGTGTCCGCCGCGTCCGATCAGTTCGGCGAACTGGCGGGCGGGGACGGTGTAGCGGTCGTCGAGGTCGGCGGCGGAGAGGAAGACGCAGATGTTCATGGCTGCCACGGTAGATCCCGCCGCCACCGGCCGGACATCCGGGTCCGCACCGGCCGTGACCTGCGCATACGTAAAGGTTCGGAATTTCTTCGCCGGGAGCGATGAGTTTTCGCGGGCCCCGGAGTCCACCCCCGCATGGACAAGACTCTCTCCCGCGACGGCACCCTGATCGCGTACCGGCGCCGGGGCGAAGGCCCGCCGCTGATCCTGGTGGGCGGGGGGCTGGCCACCGGGGCGACCGACGCGCCGCTGGCCCGGCTGCTCGCCCCCCGCTTCGAGGTCGTCACCTACGACCGGCGCGGCCGGGGCGCCAGCGGGGACCGCGCGCCGTACGCGGTGGAGCGCGAGATCGAGGACCTGGCCGCCCTGGCGAAGGCCGTGGGCGGCCGGCCCTGTGTGTTCGGCGTCGGGGCCGGCGGCGCGCTGGCGCTGGAGGCCCAGGCGGCCGGTCTCGCGGTCGCGGGCCTCGCGGTGTACGAGCCGCCCTACACCCCCGGCCCGGCGGGTCTCCTGTTCAAGGCCGACTGCACGGTCCTGCTGCACCGGCTGCTGTCGGCCGGGGACCGGGACGGCGCGGTCGAGCTGTTCCTGTCGAGGACGGGGGTCGCCGCCGACATGATCGCCAGGATGCGGAGGGCGCCGCTGTGGCGGACCCTGGAGTCCGTGGCGCACACCCTCGCGTACGACGACGCGGTGCTGGGCGACGGGACGGTTCCCGCCGAGCGGTTCGCCTCGGTGAGCGCGCGGACGCTGGTGGTCTGCGGCGGCTTCAGCCCGGCGGCGGTCCGGACCTCGACCCGTCTCCTGGCCGACGCCCTCCCCCGGGGCCGGCACCGCACCCTGACCGGTCAGACGCGCGACGTGGCCCCGCAGGCGATCGCTCCGGCCCTGGCGGAGTTCTTCGCCCGGGACCTGTCCGTACGCGAGGCGCAGGCGTCCTGAGACCACCGGGCGGGGCGGGGGGCCGATGCCCCCCGCGCGGTCACGCCCGTACAGGGGTCGGGCATGACCGCGCGGGGACCCGGGGCCGCCGTCAGACCCCGGCAGCCGTCCGGCGCACGGTCGAGGCGATCGTCGCGGAGCCGACCACGCGCGTCCCGTCGTAGAGCACGACCGCCTGGCCGGGGGCCACGCCCCGCACCGGCTCGGAGAACGCGACGTGGAGGGTGCCGTCGACGAGTTCGGCGGTGACCTCGCTCTCGCCGCCGTGGGCACGGAGCTGGGCGGTGTACGTCCCCGGGCCGGACGGAGGCGTTCCGCACCAGCGGGGCTTGATCGCGGTGAGCGAGGTGACGTCCAGGGCCTCGGCGGGGCCGACGGTGACGGTGTTGTTCACCGGGGAGATGTCCAGGACGTAGCGGGGCTTGCCGTCGGGGGCCGGATGGCCGATGCGCAGTCCCTTGCGCTGGCCGATGGTGAAGCCGAACGCGCCGTCGTGGGTGCCCAGCTTCGTACCCGACTCGTCGAGGATGTCGCCCTCGGCCGGGCCGCCGAGCCGGTCGGCCAGGAAGCCCTGGGTGTCTCCGTCCGCGATGAAGCAGATGTCGTGGCTGTCGGGCTTCTTGGCGACCGCGAGGCCCCGGCGCTCGGCCTCGGCGCGGATCTCGTCCTTGGTGGTGAGGGTGTCGCCGAGCGGGAACATGGCGTGGGCGAGCTGGCGCTCGTCCAGGACGCCGAGGACATAGCTCTGGTCCTTGGCCATGTCGCTGGCGCGGTGCAGCTCCCGGTTGCCGTCGTCGCCGGTGACGACGGTGGCGTAGTGGCCGGTGCAGACCGCGTCGAAGCCGAGGGCGAGGGCCTTGTCGAGGAGCGCGGCGAACTTGATCTTCTCGTTGCAGCGCAGGCACGGGTTGGGGGTGCGTCCGGCCTCGTACTCCGCGACGAAGTCCTCGACGACGTCCTCGCGGAAGCGTTCGGCGAGGTCCCAGACGTAGAAGGGGATGCCGATGACGTCCGCGGCGCGGCGGGCGTCCCGGGAGTCCTCGATGGTGCAGCAGCCCCGGGCCCCGGTCCGGAAGGACTGCGGGTTGGCCGAGAGGGCGAGGTGCACACCGGTCACGTCGTGACCCGCTTCGGCGGCGCGGGCAGCGGCGACGGCGGAGTCGACACCGCCGGACATGGCGGCGAGCACACGGAGGGGGCGCGGGGAAGTCTCAGTCATAGCCCCACCAGGGTACGGCTCCCCGGGAACCGAAGGCTCGCGGATACGCGTTGTGGCACACATGGGGAGCAAGGGGTCTGCGGACGGCGGGTCCGGCGCGTCGGCGTCGGGCGGCGAAGGCGGCGGCAGCGGCAGCGGCAGCGGCATCAGCCGGCGCGCGGTGCTGATCGGCGGTGCCGTCACGGCGGCGGGGACGGCGGTGCTGGCGCGGGACCGGATCAGGCGGGCCTGGTGGCGGCTGCCGGGGGTCGACAAGCCGCGCACCCCCGGGGCGGTGGACTACGCGCGGGCGACGTGGACCCCGGCCTCCGAGGCGAACTGGCGCAGGGCCGACCGCCCCGACGACTACGGCATCGACCGGGTCGTCGTCCACGTCACCCAGGGCAGCTTCACCAGTGCGGTCCGGGCCTTCCAGGACCCGGGGCACAAGGCCGCGGCGCACTACATCGTGGGCAAGGACGGGCGGGTGACGCAGATGATCCGCGAGCTGGACGTCGCCTACCACGCGGGCAACCGCTCGTACAACGAACGCAGCGTGGGCATCGAGCACGAGGGCTTCGTCGACCGCCCGCAGGACTTCACCGCGGCGATGTACGGGGCGTCCGCCCGGCTGACCGCGACGATTTGCGCCCGGTACGGCATCCCCGTCGACCGGGAGCACATCATCGGGCACGTGGAGGTGCCGGACGCCGATCACACGGACCCCGGGAAGCACTGGGACTGGGACCGCTATCTGAAGCTGGTCCGCGCGGCGAAGGTCTGAGAGCCGTGCGGGCCCACCCGCGCACGGGTCCGCCCCCACGCTCCGAGCGCGCGGCACGCCCGCGCCCGGGTCTTGGGGCCGCCCGCACGCTCCGAGTGCGCCGGGTTCAGCTCAGTCCGGCCGTCCGGGCCCGTTCCACCGCCGGTCCGATCGCCCGGGCCACGTCCTCGACGTCCTGCTTGGTGGAGGTGTGGCCGAGCGAGAAGCGCAGGGTGCCGCGGGCCAGGTCCGGATCGGTGCCGGTGGCCAGGAGGACGTGGCTGGGCTGGGCGATCCCGGCGGTACAGGCGGAGCCGGTGGAGCAGGCGATGCCCTGGGCGTCCAGCAGCAGCAGGAGCGAGTCGCCCTCGCAGCCGGGGAAGGTGAAGTGGGCGTTGGCAGGGAGCCGGCCGCCGGGGGCGGGGTCGCCGCCGAGGACGGCGTCGGGGACCTGGTCCAGGACGGCCGCCACCAGCTCGTCGCGGAGTTGGCCGATCTCGCGGGCGAAGTCCTCGCGCCGGCCGGCGGCGAGCCGGCCGGCGACGGCGAAGGCCGCGATGCCGGGGGTGTCCAGCGTGCCGGAGCGCACGTGCCGTTCCTGCCCGCCGCCGTGCAGCACCGGCACGGGTGCCTGGTCGCGGCCGAGCAGCAGCGCGCCGACGCCGAAGGGGCCGCCGATCTTGTGCGCGCTCACCGTCATCGCGGCCAGGCCGGAGTCGGCGAAGCCGACGTCGAGCTGCCCGAACGCCTGGACCGCGTCGGCGTGCATCGGGACCCCGAACTCTTGGGCGGTCCCGACCAGTTCGCGGACCGGCTGAATGGTGCCGATCTCGTTGTTGGCCCACATGACGGTGATCAGGGCGACGTCGTCGGGGTCGCGGAGCAGGGCCGCGCGCAGGTCCTCGGGGCGCACCCGGCCGTGGCGGTCGACGGGGAGGTACTCGACGGTGGCGCCCTCGTGCTCGGCGAGCCAGTCGACGGCGTCCAGCACCGCGTGGTGCTCGACGGGGCTGGCCAGCACCCGGGTGCGGCGGGGGTCGGCGTCGCGGCGGGCCCAGTACAGCCCCTTCACCGCGAGGTTGTCGGCCTCGGTCCCGCCGGAGGTGAAGACCACCTCGCTGGGCCGGGCGCCGAGGGCCTCGGCAAGGGTCTCTCTGGACTCCTCGACGGTACGGCGGGCCCGGCGCCCGGCGGCGTGGAGTGAGGACGCGTTCCCGGTGGCGGCGAGCTGCGCGGTCATCGCCGCGATCGCCTCCGGAAGCATCGGCGTGGTCGCGGCGTGGTCGAGGTAAGCCATGGTGGGCCCGATTCTACGAGCCGGGGGCCCGGATCCGTACGACGGACCCCGGGCGTACGGCGGGCGCACGGGGTCCCGGCGCCCGCGCACCTCCGGACCGGGGCCCGGTCCGGAGGTGGGCGGCCCGCGAACCCCGCGTGGTTCAGCCCCCGACGCTCCAGGCGACGGCGCCGTCTGCGGTGACCAGGAGGGCGAGGACGACCAGGTCGGCGACGCCGAGGGCGAGGCCGAGCAGGGCGCGGCCCCGGCGGGTGGTGGAGCGGGCCAGCGCGACGAGGGCCATGACGATGGCGGCGGGCCCCAGCAGCAGGTTCATCACCAGCAGGCCGACGAGCCCGAGCACGAAGGAGGCCACGGCCAGTCCGTCGGCGTCCCGGGTGGCGGGCCGGGCGGCGGCGCGGGCGGTCATGACGTGCGGCGGCGGGCGCCGGTCCGCTCGCGTACGGCGAAGACCAGCAGCCAGCAGCCGATGAGGGCGCCGAGCACCAGGGAGAGCACGGGCGGGATCTGGGCCACCGCTCCCAGCACGATCCCCAGCAGGAGCAGGGCGGCGACAAGGACGATCATGGTCGGCCTTTCGGTGTCGGGGTGGATCACGGATCCGCGAACACTTCGGAGTACGACTGTTCACTGACTCATCAGTCTAGACCCGCGCCCCGCTTTCCCGCCCCGGAGAACAGTTGTTTACTGAATGGCATGAGTCACACCACGGGGATCCGCCAGACCCAGAAGCTGCGCACGCGCCAGGCGCTGCTGGACGCCGCCCTGGGCCTGCTGGAGCACCAGAGCCTGAGCAGCCTGGGACTGCGCGAGGTGACGCGGGCGGTGGGGGTCGCCCCGACCGCCTTCTACCGGCACTTCGACGGCATCGCCGCGCTCGGGGTGGCCCTGGTCGAGCAGACACTGGGCAGTCTGCACGGGATGATCGGCGCGATCCTGGCCGAGACCGGTGACAGCGAGGTCCGGCTGGACCGGAGCGTGGAGCTGATCACGGGCCATGTGCGCGCACAGCCCGCCCACTTCCGCTTCATCGCCCGCGAACAGCACGGCGGCGTCGGCCCCGTCCGCGAGGCGATCGCCGCCGAACTGCGCCGCTTCGCCGAGGAGGTGGCCGCCGCGCTCGCCGGGGAGCCGGAGTCCCGGGGATGGAGCGAGGAGGACCTGCTGATGCTCGGCGGCCTCTACGTGGACCACATGGTCCTCACCGCTTCGGCACTGCTGGACGCGGGCGAGGGCGGCGAGGAGTCCGTCACGGGCGCGGCCCGGCGCCGGCTGCGGCTGATCACGCTCGGCCGGCTCCACTGGCTGGACGGGCCCGGCGCCACCCCGCCCGCCGCATGACGAAGGCCCCGGCCTCCCGGCGGACGGGAGAGCGGGGCCTCGGCGGGACGGGGGTCGGTCGCGCGGGGCGCGGGGCCCGGCGGGACGGGGGTCAGTCGCGCGGGGCGCGGGCCAACTGGCGGGACTGGGCGACCAGACGGTCCCGGCTGTCCCAGACGTCGGCGTCCTCCTCCAGGAAGCCGCCCGCCAGATTGCGGGTGGTGATGGAGACGCGCAGCGGCCCCGGGGCCGGGCGGCAGCGGATGTGGGCGGTCAGCTCGACGGTGGGGGTCCAGCCCTTCAGCCCCAGCTCGAAGGAGGTCGGCGGCAGCGCGTCGACCGTGAGCAGCAGGGAGAGCGGGTCGGCGTCGCGCCCGTCGGCCAGTCCGAACCAGCCGCGCATCTCGCCCTTGCCGGAAGGCTGCCCGATGGCCCAGCCGACCGTGGCCGGGTCGAGCCTGATGTCGAGCCGCTCGGTGATGGCGGAGCTGCCCGGGATCGGGGCGTCGCCGTCGCTCGCGCCGAGGCAGTGCTCGCGGGGCGGCATGGCCGGGGGCTCGGCGGCGGTGCGGACGTCGTCGCTGAGGGCGTCCAGGTCGCCGTAGGTGGCGACGACGCGGATGCGCTCGATCTCGGTGCCGTCCTCGGCGTACTGGAAGAGGGACGCCTGGCCGGTCGAGAGGGTGCGGCCGGCGCGGACGGTCTCGGTGCGGATCACCGCGGGGCCGGGGACCGACGCGGTCAGATAGTGCGCGGAGACCGAGAAGGGGTCCGGGTGCGGCAGGGCCTCGCCCAGAGCGCGGCCGAGCAGGGCGAGCAGATAGCCGCCGTTGACGGCGTGGATGATCGTCCAGCCCGCCGAGAGCTCCGCGTCGTAGACGCCCTCTTCCCGGAGGGTGACGGCGGTGTCCCGGTCGAACTCGCTGTCGCCGATGGTCGCCCGCGCGGCCGGAGCCGCCTGCTCTGTTGCCTGTGCCATGGCAGGCACCGTACACCGATTCTATTACTGAGCGGTAGCTTTTTTCAGTTCTCCTCCGCCGTCGCCGAACGGCGGTTGAAGGCGCGCGGGGCCCGCCAGTGGAAGCGCAGCGCCAGCAGCCGCAGCACGAAGGCGGTGATCACGGCCGTGCCGCTGGTGAAGGCGTTGAGCGCCTCGAAGCGGATGCAGAGCACGATCATGGCGGCCCCGACGATCGCGGGCACCGCGTACAGATCGCGGTCCCAGCGCAGCAGCGAGGGCACCTCGTTGGCCAGCACGTCGCGCAGCACCCCGCCGCCGACGGCGGTGGCCAGGCCGAGCGCCGCCGACGCCGTGAGCCCGAGGCCGTAGTCGTACGCCTTCACCGTCCCCGTGACGCAGAACAGCCCGAGGCCCGCCGCGTCGAAGACGTTGACCCCGGTCTGGATCCGCTCCACGTGCGGATGCAGGAAGAAGACCAGTCCGGCGGCGAGCAGCGGGGTGGTGAAGTAGCCGAGATCGGTGAAGGCCGCGGGCGGCACCGCGCCGATGATCACGTCACGGAACAGCCCTCCGCCCAGCGCGGTCACCTCGGCGAGGACCGCGATGCCGAAGACATCGAAGTTCTTGCGTACGGCGAGCAGGGCGCCCGAGATCGCGAAGACGAAGATCCCGACGATGTCGAGCGCATGCTGGACGGAGGGCGTGAACAGTTCGTTGAGCACCGGGCAATTGTGCCGGTACTACTCCTTCGTCTCCTCCTCGGAGGGTGCGGAGGGTGTCGCGGTCCCGGTGGTGCCCAGACCCTCGGCGTTCTCCGGGTGGTGGCAGGCGACCCGGTGGCCGGTCTTCAGCGCGATCAGCGGCGGCTCCTGCGTCTTGCAGACCTCCGTCGCCTTCCAGCACCGGGTGTGGAAACGGCAGCCGCTGGGCGGCGAGATCGGCGAGGGCACATCGCCCTTGAGCAGGATGCGCTCGCTCTTCATCCCGCGCCGGCGCGGGTCGGGGACCGGCACCGCCGACATCAGGGCCTTGGTGTACGGGTGCATCGGCGCCGCGTAGAGGGACTTGCGGTCGGCCAGCTCGACGATCTTGCCCAGGTACATCACCGCGATGCGGTCCGAGACATGGCGGATGACCGAGAGGTCGTGCGCGATGATCACATAGGTGAGCCCCAGCTCCTGCTGGAGGTCGTCCAGCAGGTTGACCACCTGGGCCTGGATCGACACGTCCAGCGCCGAGACCGGCTCGTCGGCCACGACCAGCTTGGGGCGCAGGGCAAGCGCGCGGGCGATGCCGATGCGCTGGCGCTGGCCGCCGGAGAACTCGTGCGGGTAGCGGTTGTAGTGCTCGGGGCTGAGCCCGACCAGCGACAGCAGCTCCTGCACGTGGTTCTTCAGACCGCCCTCGGGCTCGACGCCCTGGAGCCGGAACGGGGCGCTGACGATCGTGCCGATCGTGTGGCGGGGGTTCAGCGAGGAGTACGGGTCCTGGAAGATCATCTGGACGTCGCGGCGCATCGGCCGCATCTGCCCCATGGACAGATGCGTGATGTCACGGCCCTCGAACTCGACCTTGCCGCCCGTCGGTTCGATCAGCCGGGTGATGAGCCGGCCCATCGTCGACTTGCCGCAGCCGGACTCGCCGACCACGCCCAGGGTCTCCCCCGGGTACACCTCGAAGTCGATGCCGTCGACGGCCTTCACCGCGCCGGTCTGGCGCTGGAGGATGCCCTTGCGGATCGGGAAGTGCTTGACCAGGCCCTCGACCCTGAGCAGCGGCTCGCGCGCGGAGGTCGCCTGCTCCGGGATCTTCACGTCCTTCTCCAGCACCGGGGGATCCTTCTTCTCGCTCACGTCGCTCGCCTCACTCGCCTCGCTCACAGCTTCGGCGCAATCTCTTCGGTCCAGATCCGGGACCGCTCCTCCGGGGCCATGTGGCAGGCGGAGAAGTGGCCGTCACCGACCTGCGTCAGCTCGGGACGCGTGGTGCGGGTGAGGTTGTCCTTGGGGATGTCCGCGTACGGGCAGCGCGGGTTGAAGGCGCAGCCGCTCGGCACGTTGATCAGCGACGGCGGCTGCCCCTTGACGGGGATCAGCCGGTCGGTCTCCTCGCGGTCGATGCGCGGCATCGAGCTGAGCAGACCCCAGGTGTACGGGTGCTGGGCCTCGTAGAAGACCTTCTCCGCGGGACCGCGCTCGACGCACCGGCCGCCGTACATCACCAGGAGGTCGTCGGCCATCTCCGCGACGACCCCGAGGTCGTGCGTGATCATGATGACGGCGGAGCCGAACTCCTTCTGCAGGTCCCGGATCAGGTCCAGGATCTGCGCCTGGACGGTGACGTCCAGGGCGGTGGTCGGCTCGTCCGCGATGAGCAGTTCCGGGTTGTTGACCAGGGCCATCGCGATCATGGCGCGCTGGCGCATGCCGCCGGAGAACTCGTGCGGGTGGGAGTCGACCCGCTTGTGCGGCTCGGGGATGCCGACCCGGTCGAGCATCTCGACGGCCCGGGTGCGGGCGGTCTTCCTGCTGACCTTGTGGTGGACCCGGTACGCCTCCACGATCTGCGAGCCGACCGTGAAGTACGGGTGCATCGCGGAGAGCGGGTCCTGGAAGATCATGGCCATCTTGCGGCCGCGCAGTTCGCGCACCCGCGCGTCGGAGGCGCCGAGCAGCTCCTCGCCGTCCAGCCAGACCTCGCCGGAGATCCGCGCGTTGGGAGCCGTGCGGTGCAGTCCGAGGATGCCCAGCGAGGTGACGGACTTGCCGGAGCCGGACTCACCGACGATGCCGAGGGTCCGGCCGGGCTTCACGTCGAAGCTGACGCCGTCGACCGACTTGACCAGGCCGTCGTCGGTCTTGAAGTGGATGCGCAGATCCCGTACCGAGAGGAAGGCGTCGTCGTCGCCGGCCGGCGCGGCGGCGGGCTCGCCCACTGCCGCGGTCTGTGCCTTGGAAACGTCACTCACGAGAGCCTCACCCTGGGGTCGATGGCGGCGTACACCAGGTCCACCAGCAGATTGCAGATGACGATGAAGAAGGCGGCGACGAGCGTCACGCCCATGACGATCGGGAGGTCGTTCTCCTGCACGCTCTTGATGGCGTACTGGCCCATCCCCTGGAAGGAGAAGACCGTCTCGGTGATGACGGCACCGCCGACCAGCAGGCCGAAGTCCATGCCGAAGATGGTCACGATCGGGGTGAGCGCGGCGCGCAGGCCGTGCTTGCCGATGACCTTGCTCTCCCGCAGGCCCTTGGCGCGGGCCGTGCGGATGTAGTCCTCGCCCATGGTCTCCAGCATCCCGGCTCTGGTGATGCGGGCGTAGAGGGCGGAGTAGAGGAAGGCGAGCGAGCACCACGGGATGAGCAGGTTCCACGCCCAGTCCAGCGGGCTCTCCGTGAAGGGCACATAGGTGATCGATTCCCAGATCGGCCACTGCACGGTCAGCACGCCCAGCGCGAGCATGCCGGTGAAGAAGATCGGCAGGGAGACACCGGCGAGCGCGACGCCCATGAAGAAGCGGTCGAGGATCGATCCGCGCTTGAGGGCGGAGACGACACCGATCGCCACACCGCTGATCAGCCAGATCACCGCGGCACCGATGGCCAGCGAGAAGGTGACCGGGATGCGCGCGGTCAGCTCGGGCCACACCTCGACGTGCCGCTTGAAGGAGTAGCCGAAGCAGGGCACCCCGCAGTGCGTGGCCTCGGGGCCGAACTGGAAGTCGGCGCCGACGAACAGCTGCTTGAGGAAGTGCCAGTACTGCACGTAGAGCGGCTGGTCGAGGCCGAGGTTCTGCTTGACCGCGAGGATGGACTGCGGGTTGGCGTCCTTGCCCACGTACTGGGCTGCCAGTTGGTCCATCGTCTGACCGGCCAGCCGGGGGACGAGGAAGAAGATCGCGAAGGTGACTGCGCTGACGATCAACAGCAGCAGCACCGCGCCGAAGACGCGTCGGATGATGTACGCAGCCACAGCTATCCGGCGCCGGTACCCGCCCGCCGGGGATGACCCATACGGTCGGACACCGTGCCTTCACCTGCCTTTCGGGACAATTCTGGGGGTCCGGAGGCCGCTCCCCGGGCCGCGCGCGCGGCCCGGCCCGGGGAGCGGGGCCGTTCCTACTTGGCGGAACCCATCAGCACGTAGTCGTACATGCCGAGGTAGGCCTGGGTGACCGTGACGTTCGTCGCGGAGACCGGGCGGAGCAGCAGGTTCTTGCGGTAGATCAGCGGCACGGCGGTGGCACCCTCGGCGACCGCGCGGTCGACGTTGGCCCATGCCTTGGCGCGGGCGGTGTCGTCCGTGTTGGCGATGCCCTCGTTGAGGAGCTTGTTGATCGCCGGGTCGTTCAGTTCCTGGACGTTGTTGCCACCGGACGGCTTGATGGCCGAGCCGTTGATGATCTGGTCCAGGAAGCCGAAGCCGGTCGGCCAGTCAGCACCCCAGGCGCTCATGATCATGCCGAGCTTGTTGGCGTGGACGTAGCTCGGGTTGCCCGCAAAGTTCTGGAAGTACTTGCCCGCCGGGAAGGTCTTGATCTCGGCGTTGACGCCGATCTTCTTCAGCGAGGCCTGCACTGCGGTGACCATGGCCATCTCGGCGGGACGGTCGGAACGGGCCGAGATCTTGGTGTCGAAGCCGTTCGGCTTGCCGCACTGCTTCAGCTCGTCCTTGGCCTTCGCCTCGTCGCCCTTGTGGCCGGCCGACTCGTAGAGGTCGAACTTCTCGTAGCCGTTGACGGTCGGCGGCAGCAGGGTCGTCGCGACGTCACCCTTGGGGTCGCCACCCTGGGCGGCCTGGACCGACGCCTTGTCGATGCCCCACTGGACGGCCTTGCGGCAGTGGATGTTGTCGAACGGGGCGACGTTGACGTTCAGACCGATGTACGAGGTGGCGCCCGCGTACGAGTTGTCGGTCTGCTTCTTCAGGTCGGCCTTGGTGAGGACCTTCGGCTGCGTCGCGGGGGCGACACCGGTGCCGGCGCCGTCGACCGTGATGTTGTCCGAGAGCAGGTTGTTGTCGACCGTCTCCTGCTTCACCTTGAAGCGGACGGTGATCTTGTCCGGCAGGGCCGGGCGGATCGGGTCGGTCTTCGGGTCCCAGTTCTCGTTGCGGACGAGGGTCGCGCCGCGGCCCTCCTCGTAGGACTCGAACTTGTACGGGCCCGAGGACACCATGTTCTTGACGTAGTCGGCGCCCTTGTCCTTCGCGGCCGGCACGGGGGCCGTCTGCGAGAAGGTCGCCAGGTAGTCGAAGTCCGCGAACGCGTCCTTCAGCTTGAAGACGATGGTGGAGTCGTCCGGCGTCTCGATGGAGGCGATGCCGTTCGGGTTCTTGTCCTTGTAGGGACCCTTGTACTTGTCGCCGCCGATGAGGTGGGCCTTGAAGTACGTCGGGCCGTTGGACAGGGCCTCCGGCGCGAAGTTGGACCGCTCGACGGCGTACTTGACGTCCTTCGAGGTGATCGGGGTCCCGTCGTCGTACTTGAGACCCTTCTTCAGGGTGTACGTCCAGGTCTTGGCGTCCGGGCTGGCCTTGCCGAGCCCCTCGGCGAGGTCCGGGACGACCTCCAGGCCCTCCTTGCCGGCGGCCGGCTTGAAGGAGGTCAGGCTGCGGCTGTACAGGCGGGCGAAGTTCTGCACCCAGCCGTAGTACGTGTTGCCGGGGTCGAGCGAGTCGGGCTCGTCCGACATCTCCAGCTTGAGCGTGCCGCCCTTCTTGTCCGACTTGTTGACGATGGACGTCAGCGCGGCGTCGGTGGCGCCGGAGCCGCCCTTGCCCTTGGAGCCGCCGTCGTCGTCCTTGGAGCCGTTGCACGCGGAGGCGCCCAGCATCAGAACCACGGCCGTGGCAACCAACGCTGTCGTTTTTCTGGTCTTCACCTGAGGAAATCCCCCTCAATCGATGGTTGCCGTGGCATGTCGCACGTCGTCGTGACGAGCACCCGGGACCTACTTGCCGCGGGGATCGAGCGCATCGCGCAGCCCGTCTCCCAGCAGGTTGAACGCCAGGACCGTGACGAAGATGGCCACGCCCGGCACGATCATGTACATCGGGTCGTTCTCGTAGAAGTCGATCGCGTTGGTGAGCATCCCGCCCCAGGAGGCCTGCGGCGGCGCGATACCGACACCGAGATAGCTGAGCCCCGCCTCGAAGAGGATGTTCGAGGGGATGAGCAGCGTGGAGTAGACGAGCACGGGCGCCACCAGGTTGGGCAGCAGCTCCCGGAAGAGGATGAAGGGGCCGCGGGCGCCCAACGAGCGCGCGGCCTCGACGAATTCGCGGTTGCGCAGGCTCATGGTCTGGGCGCGGACGATACGGCCCATGTACGGCCAGCTGAAGAAGCCGATCACGAAGATGAGGACCGCGATGCGCAGCGGCAGCCCCTCCAGGCCGAAGGCCCCGTCCTGGAGCGCGGCCGAGATGGAGATCGCGAAGAGGAGCAGCGGGAAGGCGAGGAAGGTGTCCATCATGCGGCTGATGACCGTGTCCACCCAGCCGCCGTAGAAGCCGGAGACCACGCCCATGAAGACGCCGATGACGACGGAGAGCAGGGTGGCTCCCACGGCGACGACCATGGAGACCCAGGAGCCCTCGATGATGCGGGTCATGATGTCGCGGCCGTATTGTGGCTCAACGCCCAGCGGATGGCTCCAACTGATGCCGCCCCAGTCGCCCTTGGGGGCGAGCAGCGCCGGGTCGATGAGGTCCTGGTGGAACTCGTTGGGGTCCAGTCCGAAGACGGCCTGGATCGGCTTGGAGAGCACGGCGAGCAGGATCAGCAGGAGGACGACGACGCCCCCGGCCACGGCCACCTTGTCGCGCTTGAAGCGCGTCCAGGCGATCTGTCCGAGCGAACGGCCTTCGATCTGGCTCTGCTTGACCCCCGTGAGTACTGCCTCCGGCTGCGCCTCGGCAGCCGAACCGGTGGTCTCGATCGGTGCGGTCACAGTGCCCTTGACCCCTCCCGCCGGCGGTGGCCGGCCCCTACTCGCCGCGGTGACGGCCTGGCGCGTGTCAGCCGCGGCACGTACGGCGGCTGATGTTTTCGGTGCGAATGCGTCCGTGGAGTGACCGCCGGTGCAACCTTGTACAAAGGGCCGACGATCCCCACTAGCCGGGAGTCTTCAGTGCCGTTGCGATCACCCGCCAGACCTGACGGGGAATGTTTGCTCAACCGTGATGCGGTCAGTGAGCTTCCGTTATCCGGACAGCTTGATCGGTTGAGCGGACCACTCGGCCGCTAATCCACCAGAACGGACATGACGCCCAACAGGTGTAATGGGGTACTGATTTGGGCGCCGCGGGCGGGGGGCTTGCCCCACCGGGAGGCGCTATGCCCGATACGAGGCCGGAGCCGAGGGGGCGTCAGTAGGCGCGCGGGGCCGGGCCGGGGGCCTGCGGGTAGCCGTAACTCGGAGCGACGGCGGGACCACCGGCGGCCGGGCCGTGCGGCTCGCGGCCGTAGAACGGACGCGCGTTGGCGCGCAGCCACATCGCGACCGGGTCGTAGGCGTCGGACATCGCCACGGTGGAGACCGGAAGCCCCTCGGGCACCGCGGTCACCGACTGCCGCATCATCGCCCGCACGGCGTCGACCGAGGCCCGGCCGGTGTCGTACAGATCGAGGCCGATGGCGAGGTACGGGGAGCCGAGCGCGGGCTGCACCCAGGCGCGGCGCAGCGAGCGGATCGCGGGGGTGTGGTGGGCGTTGCGGGTGAGCTGGGCGTAGAACTGCGGGAGGTCGATGGCGGGCTCGCTGATCCGCAGCGGTCCGGCGGGCATCCGGTCCAGCCCGGTGGCGATGCGGCGCAGGTCGAGCCAGGGGACGCCGACGCCGCCGCCCGGGGCGTGGGGGTTCAGCCAGATGCCCCAGTGCTCGGGAAAGAGGGCGCGGGCGATGTCGTGGCCGCCGACGATCTCGTGGTCCCGGGTCCAGCCGCTGGCGGTGAGCTCCTGGGCGGAGGTGACACAGGGGGCGTAGCCGAGGCCGTCGACCTCCATGTTGCCGTACTGGGCGTCGGGCGAGCCGGCCCGGCCGCGCCAGAGCAGCATCCAGACGCGGCCCTCCGCCAGGGCCCGGAGCAGGGCCTCGTACGCGTCGTAGCGTCCGGGCGTCACCTGGCGCAGCATGTGCTCGACCTGTCCGGCCGCCGCGGTGCCTGACGCGCTCACCCTGGGTCCCGCCCCTCTTCGATCCTCTGTGTCGGCCCGCCGCTCCCCGGGGCTCTCGGGGACGGCTCGGTGCCGAGGCACCAGCCCATCAAACCAGCTTATGCGGCGGCCCTGACACCGGCTTGACGCCACGACCCGGGGCCGCCGCCGGTCAGGCCCTACGCGTCGGCGCGTTGGTAGAAGGGGCGCACCCGGGCGCGCATCCAGTCGGCGACCGGGTCCTGGGCGACGTCGAGCAGGACCAGATTGACCGGCCAGGGAACCTCGACCCGGCCCAGTGCGCGGCCCAGGGCGTCCATGGGGGCGTTGCGTCCGGCCCCGTCCCAGGTGGAGAACTCGACGCCGACGAAGAGGACCGGGTCGCCGCCCTCGATGCTGGCCAGGGCGCGGCGGGCGGAGCGCACGACGCCGCTCTCCTGGAACTCCCCGGCCGCCGCGGCGAGGAAGTCGACGGGCTCCTCCTGCCAGTCCGGTTCGAACAGCCGGACCCGGCCGCCGGCGGCGGGTCCGTCGAGCGCGGTGCGCCCGGCCCGGCAGAGTTCGGCCACGGCGGGCGGGGGCAGCGGCATGCCGACGACGCCGCCCGGATTGACGGCGATGCCCAGCTGCGGGGGCAGTCCACGGGCGAAGTCGCGGGCGGGGGCCACGGTGAACGACATGTGCGGGCCGACGCAGGTGAGGAACTGCTGCTCGGAGCTGAAGACCGGGACGTAGGGCGCGCCCTCGATCTCCAGCGTGGGCAGGTCGAGGGCGCCGGAGTCCGGTCCGCCGCCATTGGGCAGCGGCACCCAGACCTGGCTGCGCCCGAGCACCTCGACCAGCCGGCCGCCCGCCTCCGGGCTGCCGAGCGAGGCGCCCAGCACCTCTTCGAGCTCGTTGGCCGGCCATCCGCCCTGCGAATCGGGCCGGGCCGGTGCCGGAATGTCCACTGTGTCCCTCTCTCACCCCGTGCCGCCGGGTACGCACTCTCTCGCGGCTAGAGATTATCGCCGTACGGCCGGATCCGGATCCCGGCGGCGGACCGTCCAGCACTCGGACGGTCCGCGGTCACTCCGCGGTCTGTGCGTCTGCGAAGGAGATCCGGGTCAGCAGGTCCGCCGCCCCCCGGTCGAGCAGGACCGCCGAGGCGCAGCCGCGCGGCAGCAGACCCGAGGCGGTCTCCCGCAGCAGCCGCCCCACGGCCCTGCGGTGGCGGGCGAAGGCGTAGCCGGAGACGCCCCGGCCGCGGTCGTGCTGGCCCCGCCGGGCCGTCTCCTCGGTGACGTCCAGCAGCACCAGGTGCAGGGTCCGGCCGCGCCGTCGCGCATGGCGGGCCAGCAGGGTCCGCACCCAGGACTGGGTGCCGCAGTCGTGGACCACGACGGAGACGCCGGAGCGCAGCACGCGCCAGAGCCCCCAGTAGTGGGCGACGCGGACCAGCGGGCGGTAGAGGGCGTACGGACATAAGGCGGGCAGCCGGGCCGCCCAGCGGTCCCGGGTGTCCTGGGAGTCGACCGCGCGGACCTCGACCGTGCGCGCGATGAGCGTGGACTTCCCGCTGCCGGGCAGCCCGGAGACCACCACCACGTCGCCCGCCGCGAAGTGCAGGGCGCGCGGGCCGCGCCCGGCACGGGCCCGCAGGTCCCGGACGACGGGCGCGCGCGGACCCACCGCCTCCCTGGCCGGAGCGCCCGGCTGGGCGGGAAGCGCGTCGCCCGCGACCCCCGCGGTCGTCGCGTACCGCTGCGATGTCATCGCCCTCCCCCTGTCGGCCGACCCTCACCTGCCCATGAAGTGTAAAGAAAAGGTAATGCGGCACAACCGTCCGACCCGCCGGAACCCCCGCGGAGCCGCTTCCGGTCCCCGCACCCCACTCTCCCGCACCCCGTGCGATGATGACCGGGTCAACTGCATAAAGGCCGCTCGAATCCGCGCGGGAGAGTCCCGGCCCGAGCCGGGCGCCGAAGGAGCAAGTTCCTCCCTTGAATCTCTCAGGCCCCGTACCGCGTGGATGAGGCAGATCTGAAAAGCGGGCCGCCCGGCGGCCCCACCCAAGGTGCAAGCCGAACCCCCTCGGGGGCTCTCGGCGAACCTCTCAGGTTCCGATGACAGATGGGGAGGGATCGTCCTCGCCGTCATGCCCTGGGAGCCTTCATCCATGAGCACCGCCCCCCGCCTCACCGCCCTCGATGCCCTGCATCGTTCGCTGGGCGCCACCATGACCGACTTCGCCGGCTGGGACATGCCGCTGCGCTACGCCAGTGAGCGCGACGAGCACAACGCCGTCCGCACGAAGGCCGGGCTCTTCGACCTCTCCCACATGGGCGAGATCACGGTCACCGGCCCCCAGGCCGTCGACCTGCTGAACTACGCGCTCGTCGGCAACATCGGCACCGTCTCCACGGGCCGCGCCCGCTACACGATGATCTGCGCCGAGGACGGCGGCATCCTGGACGACCTGATCGTCTACCGGCTCGGCGAGACCGCGTACATGGTCGTCGCCAACGCCGGCAACGCCCAGCTGGTGCTCGACACCCTCACCGAGCGCGCCGCCGGTTTCGACGCCGAGGTGCGCGACGACCGCGACGCGTACGCGCTGCTCGCCGTCCAGGGGCCCGAGTCCCCCGCCATCCTGGCCTCGCTCACCGACGCCGACCTGGACGGGCTGAAGTACTACGCCGGGCTGCCCGGCACGGTCGCCGGGGTGCCCGCGCTGATCGCCCGCACCGGCTACACCGGCGAGGACGGCTTCGAGCTGTTCGTCGCGCCGGAGCACGCCGAGGAGCTGTGGAAGGCCCTCACCGAGGCCGGTGCCTCGCGCGGCCTGATCCCGTGCGGGCTCTCCTGCCGCGACACGCTGCGCCTGGAGGCCGGCATGCCGCTGTACGGGCACGAGCTGACCACCGCGCTGACCCCGTTCGACGCCGGTCTCGGCCGGGTCGTGAAGTTCGAGAAGGAGGGCGACTTCGTCGGCCGCAAGGCGCTGGAGGCCGCCGCCGGACGCGCCGAGACCGCGCCGCCGCGCAAGCTCGTCGGCCTGGTCGCCGAGGGCCGGCGGGTCCCGCGCGCCGGGTTCTCCGTCGTCGCGAACGGTGAGGTCGTCGGCGAGGTCACCTCGGGCGCCCCCTCCCCCACCCTGGGCAAGCCGATCGCCATGGCGTACGTCGACGCGGCGTACGCCGAGCCGGGCACCGAGGGCGTCGCCGTCGACATCCGGGGCAGCCACGAGCCGTACGAGGTCGTGGCGCTGCCGTTCTACAAGCGGCGCGCGTAGCACCGTGGGGCGCAGGACCCCCGCGCGACGTGACGCAGTCCTGTCTCACACCGTAAGACCACCGTCCATCAGCACTCCCCCGCGTACAGGAGAATTCAGGTCATGAGCAACCCCCAGCAGCTGCGGTACAGCAAGGAGCACGAGTGGCTGTCGGCCGTCGAGGACGGTGTGGCGACGATCGGCATCACCGAGTACGCCGCCAACGCGCTCGGCGACGTCGTCTACGCCCAGCTCCCCGCGGTCGGTGACACGGTGACCGCGGGCGAGACCTGCGGCGAGCTGGAGTCGACCAAGTCCGTCAGCGACCTGTACTCGCCGGTGACCGGTGAGGTCACCGCGGCGAACCAGGACGTCGTGGACGACCCCTCGCTGGTGAACTCCGCTCCGTTCGAGGGCGGCTGGCTGTTCAAGGTGCGCGTCGCGGAGGAGCCGGAGGACCTGCTCTCCGCCGACGAGTACACCGCGTTCTCCGGCAACTAAAGACCCCAAGGGACCACCTGATGTCGCTTCTCAACTCCTCCCTCCACGAGCTGGACCCGGACGTCGCCGCCGCCGTCGACGCCGAGCTCCACCGCCAGCAGTCCACCCTCGAAATGATCGCCTCGGAGAACTTCGCTCCGGTCGCGGTCATGGAGGCCCAGGGCTCCGTCCTGACCAACAAGTACGCCGAGGGCTACCCCGGCCGCCGCTACTACGGCGGCTGCGAGCACGTCGACGTGGTCGAGCAGATCGCGATCGACCGCATCAAGGCGCTCTTCGGCGCCGAGGCCGCGAACGTCCAGCCGCACTCCGGCGCGCAGGCCAACGCCGCCGCGATGTTCGCGCTGCTGAAGCCGGGCGACACGATCATGGGCCTGAACCTGGCCCACGGCGGTCACCTGACCCACGGCATGAAGATCAACTTCTCCGGCAAGCTCTACAACGTGGTCCCGTACCACGTCGACGACACCGGCGTCGTGGACATGGCCGAGGTCGAGCGCCTGGCCAAGGAGTCCAAGCCGCAGCTGATCGTGGCCGGCTGGTCGGCGTACCCGCGCCAGCTGGACTTCGCCGCCTTCCGCCGCATCGCGGACGAGGTCGGCGCGTACCTGATGGTCGACATGGCGCACTTCGCCGGTCTGGTCGCCGCGGGCCTGCACCCCAACCCGGTGCCGCACGCCCACGTCGTCACCACCACCACGCACAAGACCCTCGGCGGTCCGCGCGGTGGCGTGATCCTCTCCACCCAGGAGCTGGCCAAGAAGATCAACTCGGCGGTCTTCCCGGGCCAGCAGGGCGGTCCGCTGGAGCACGTGATCGCGGCCAAGGCGGTCTCGTTCAAGGTCGCGGCGGGCGAGGAGTTCAAGGAGCGCCAGCAGCGCACCCTGGAGGGCGCCCGCATCCTGGCCGAGCGCCTGGTCCAGCCGGACGTCACCGAGGTCGGCGTCTCCGTGCTGTCCGGCGGCACGGACGTGCACCTGGTCCTGGTGGACCTGCGCGACTCGGAGCTGGACGGCCAGCAGGCCGAGGACCGGCTCCACGAGATCGGCATCACGGTCAACCGGAACGCCGTCCCGAACGACCCGCGACCCCCGATGGTCACCTCGGGCCTGCGGATCGGCACCCCGGCACTGGCCACCCGCGGCTTCGGCACCGAGGACTTCACCGAGGTCGCCGAGATCATCGCCTCCGCCCTCAAGCCGTCCTACGACGCGGAGGGCCTGAAGGCCCGGGTCACCGCGCTCGCCGAGAAGTTCCCGCTGTACCCCGGCCTGAAGAAGTAGCCGGGCCGCGCGTCAGCGCGTCCGGGAGGGGCACCGCGCACACTGGAACGTGAGCGCGGTGCCCCGTCCCTTGTCCTCCGCTCTGTCCCCTGCTTTCCGGGCGCCCCGCCCGTACCGCACCACCCGGCAGACAACGGCGTCTACCAACCCCTAGGAGTCCCCCGTGGCCATCTCGGTCTTCGACCTGTTCTCGATCGGCATCGGCCCGTCCAGCTCCCATACGGTCGGCCCGATGCGCGCCGCCCGGATGTTCGCGCGCCGTCTGAAGAACGAGGGCCTGCTCGCCCACACCGCCTCGATACGGGCCGAGCTGTACGGTTCGCTGGGCGCCACCGGGCACGGCCACGGCACCCCCAAGGCCGTCCTGCTCGGCCTGGAGGGCGAGTCCCCCCGTACGGTCGACGTCGAGACGGCGGACGAGCGGGTCGAGGCGATCCGCGCGACCGGCCGGATCACCCTCCTCGGCATGCACGAGATCCCCTTCGACGCCGACGCGGACCTGGTCCTGCACCGCCGCAAGGCGCTGCCGTACCACGCCAACGGCATGACGGTCCTCGCGTACGACCACGAGGGCGCCCCGCTGCTGGAGAAGACGTACTACTCGGTCGGCGGCGGCTTCGTCGTCGACGAGGACGCGGTCGGCGAGGACCGGATCGTGCTCGACGACACGGTCCTCACGCACCCCTTCCGCACCGGCGACGAACTGCTGCGCCTGGCCCGCGACACGGGGCTGTCGATCTCCTCGCTGATGCTGGAGAACGAGCGCGCCTGGCGCACCGAGGCCGAGATCCGCTCCGGACTGCTGGACATCTGGCGGGCCATGCAGGCGTGCGTGTCGCGGGGCATGGCGCGCGAGGGCATCCTGCCCGGCGGCCTGAAGGTCCGCCGCCGCGCCGCCACCACTGCCCGCCAGCTGCGCGCCGAGGGCGACCCGCAGACCCACGCCATGGAGTGGATCACCCTCTACGCGATGGCGGTCAACGAGGAGAACGCCGCGGGCGGCCGGGTGGTCACCGCCCCGACCAACGGCGCGGCCGGCATCATCCCGGCGGTCCTCCACTACTACATGAACTTCGCGGCGGGCGGCGCCACCGAGGCCGAGAAGGAGGACGGCATCGTCCGCTTCCTGCTGGCCGCCGGCGCCATCGGCATGCTCTTCAAGGAGAACGCCTCCATCTCCGGCGCCGAGGTCGGCTGCCAGGGCGAGGTCGGCTCCGCCTGCTCCATGGCCGCGGGCGCCCTCGCCGAGGTCCTGGGCGGCACCCCCGAGCAGGTGGAGAACGCCGCCGAGATCGGCATGGAGCACAACCTGGGCCTGACCTGCGACCCGGTCGGCGGCCTCGTCCAGATCCCCTGCATCGAGCGCAACGGCATGGCCGCCGTGAAGGCCGTCACCGCCGCCAAGATGGCCCTGCGCGGCGACGGCAGCCACAAGGTCTCCCTCGACAAGGTCATCAAGACCATGAAGGAGACCGGTGCGGACATGTCCGTGAAGTACAAGGAGACGGCCCGGGGCGGGCTCGCGGTGAACATCATCGAGTGCTAGGGCGCTGCTTTCACCACACGCCGCGTACCGCCCCGGGTCCGCTCCGCCCGCCCCTCGGCGGCAGGTCCGCTCAGGTGCGGGTCCAGCGCTGGTTGGTGCCGTTCCAGCAGGTGTAGAGCTGGATCAGGGTGCCGTTGGCGGTGCCGGCTCCCACGGCGTCGAGGCACAGGCCGGACTGGACGCCGACGATGCTGCCGTCGGAGTTGAGGCGCCATTTCTGGTTGTCGCCGCCCCAGCAGCTGTAGATCTGGACCTTGGCGTTGTTGCCGGTCCCGGCGGCGTCGAGGCACTTGTCTCCGTAGACCCTGAGCTCGCCGGCGGCGGTGTACGTCCACTGCTGGTTGGCGCCGCTGCCGCAGTCCCACAGCTGGACCTGGGTCCCGTCGGCGGTGCTGGAGCTCGGCACGTCCAGGCAGCGGCCGGAAGCGACGCCCTTGGTCTGCCCGGAGCCCGCGGGGGGCGTGGTGGAGCCGCCGTTGAGGGCGTTGAGGACGGCGGTGTAGGCGGGCTTCTTGCTGCCGTCGCCGTTGAACAGCAGCGGCGTGTCGCCCGATCGCCAGGAGTCGGTGTCGCGCACGCCCCAGACGGTGATGCCGAGGCAGCGCGGGACGGCCAGGCAGTCGTTGGTGACGTTGGCGTACGTGGTGGGCGACGCGCCCTGGATGTCGAGTTCCGTGACGGCCACGTCGACGCCGAGGGCGGCGAAGCTCTGGAGCGTGGTGCGGAAGTTGCTGTTGTAGGGGCTGCCGCTGTTGAAGTGCGACTGGAAGCCCACGCAGTCGATCGGCACGCCGCGCTGCTTGAAGTCCCGGACCATGGCGTACATGGCCTGGGTCTTGGCCCAGGTCCAGTTCTCCACGTTGTAGTCGTTGTAGCAGAGCTTGGCGGCCGGGTCGGCGGCGCGCGCGGTACGGAAGGCGACCTCGATCCAGTCGTTGCCGGTGCGCTGGAGGTTGGAGTCGCGCCGGGCGCCCGAACCGCCGTCGTCGAAGGCCTCGTTCACCACGTCCCACTGGGCGATCTTGCCCTTGTAGTGGCCCATCACGCCGTTGATGTGGTCGATCATCGCCTGGCGCAGCGCGCTGCCGCTGAGGCTCTGCATCCAGCCCGGCTGCTGCGAGTGCCAGGCCAGGGTGTGGCCGCGCACCTGCTTGCCGTTCTGCACCGCCCAGTTGTAGACGCGGTCACCGGCGGTGAAGTTGAACTGGCCCCGCTGGGGTTCGGTGGCGTCGATCTTCATCTCGTTCTCGGCCGTCACCGAGGTGAACTCGCGGGCCGCGATCGACGTGTAGGCCGAGTCGCCGAGTTTGCCCGAGGCGATGGCGGTGCCGAAGTAGCGGCCGCTCTGCGCCGCCGCGGCGCCGAGCGTGGTCTCGGCGGAGTGCGCCTGCGGTGGCGCGGCCAGCGCACCGATCAGGGCGAAGGCGCCGACGAACAGCGCCGCCGGCAGACGGCGGAGTCCGGCTCGGCGGGCGGCGGGTGGGGGAAGGGCGTACGAGCCCATGGCGGTGCCTCCAGGGGTGAAGTCGCGGCGGGTGCACGGGCCACTGCGTTCGAGATGCCGAACTGTGGCCGCCTTTTCAGACAGGGATGATGGGGCGTTGACGGAGCATCGTCAATGACCCTGACGAAAAATGTTTCGTTTGACTCTTCGAAACTTTCGAGGAGTTTGGGCAAGAGCCCAGTTCACTGACGGATCACGGGCGGAACCTTGACCGGGTGCCCCCTCATTCCTACCCTTGGGGCGTCCAGGAGTTTCCGAGAAGTTTCCGCAAGATTTCCGAATCCTGCCACTCGGTCCCATGGCACGGCGCTCCGCCCAGCAGGCCGGAGCGCCGACTTCTCGGCACACGCGGCCGCCTTCCCCCAGTCCCGTCCCCGCACGCAGGGCGGCCACTCCACGGTTCATCGGGGTCACGTCACCCCGTCCCCCAGAAGGGAAGCCCTCCGATGCGGTTCCGCCGTCCGTACCCACGTCCCCCGAGGCGCCTGCTCGCCGTCCTCGCGCCCTTGCTCCTCGTGGCCGCCTTCCTCGGCGCCCAGCCCGCCGCCGCCGCCCCGGCCCTCGACCCCAACGGCTCGTACGTGCTGGTCAACCGCAACAGCGGCAAGGCCCTGGACGTCTACAACCTGGCGACGAACGACGGCGCCCGCATCACCCAGTGGACCAGGAACGACCAGGCCCAGCAGCAGTGGCGGTTCGTCGACTCCGGAGGCGGCTACTACCGCATCATGTCCCGCCACTCCGGCAAGGTCCTGGACGTCTACAACTGGTCCTCCGCGAACGGGGGCGCGATCGTCCAGTGGGCCGATCTCGACGCCACCAACCAGCAGTGGCGGCTGGCCGACAGCTCGGACGGTTATGTGAGGCTGATCTCGCGCCACAGCGGCAAGGCCCTCGAGGTCCAGGGCGCCTCCACCGCGGACAACGCGAACATCGTCCAGTACGACGACTGGGGCGGCGCCAACCAGCAGTGGCAGCTCGTCAAGACCGGCGGCACCACCACCCCCGGCGCCTGCGATCTTCCGTCGACCTACCGCTGGTCGTCCACGGGCGCGCTGGCGCAGCCCAAGTCGGAGTGGGCCTCGCTCAAGGACTTCACCGTCGCCCCCTACAACGGCAAGCAGCTCGTCTACGCGACGACCCACGGCGCCGCGGGAACGGGCAAGGCATGGGGCTCGATGAACTTCGGCCCGTTCACCAACTGGTCCGACATGGCCTCGGCGAGCCAGAACGCGATGTCGTCCGGCACCGTCGCGCCCTCGCTCTTCTACTTCGCGCCGAAGAACATCTGGGTACTCACCTACCAGTGGGGCGCGACCGCCTTCTCCTACCGGACGTCGACCGACCCGACCAACCCGAACGGCTGGTCGGCACCGCAGCCGCTGTTCTCCGGAAGCATCTCTGACTCCGGAACCGGACCCATCGACCAGACGATCATCGGCGACGGGACGACCATGTACCTGTTCTTCGCCGGTGACAACGGCAGGATCTACCGGGCCGCCATGCCCATCGGGAACTTCCCGGGCAACTTCGGCTCCTCGTACACCACGGTGATGAGCGACACGGACAAGAACCTGTTCGAGGCGCCGCAGGTCTACAAGGTCAAGGACCGCGACCAGTACCTGATGATCGTCGAGGCCCGGGGCGCGGACGAGAAGCGCTACTTCCGCTCGTTCACCGCGACCAGCCTGAGCGGCTCCTGGACCCCCCAGGCCGCGACCGAGAGCAACCCGTTCGCCGGCAAGGCCAACAGCGGCGCGACCTGGACCAACGACATCAGCCACGGCGAACTGCTCCGCACCAGCGCCGACCAGACCATGACCATCGACCCGTGCAACCTGCAGTTGCTCTACCAGGGGCGCAGCCCCGGCTCCGACGGCGTCGACTACGGCCTCCTCCCCTACCGGCCCGGCCTGCTGACGCTTCAGCGCTGACGCCGTGGCGCGGGCCGGGCGCAAGACCCGGCCCGCGCTTCGTCGGTGCCCCTCGGGCCTCACGCGGGCGCGGTGTACCCCCGCCCGCGGGCCAGGTCGTGGACGAGCCGGGTGAAGGCGCGGGAGGCGGCGCTCTCGTAGGCGTCGGTGCGGCGCAGCAGGGCGACGGTGCGGGTGGGCAGGGGCGGTTCGAGGGGGACGGGGGCGAGGTGGGGGTGGTCGTGGGTGACGGCGTCGGGCAGGACGGTGGCCAGGGAGGTGCGCTGGACGATCTCGGTGAGTGCCTGGACGGAGTTGGCCTCGACCGTGATGCGGGGCGCGGTGCGGTGCCGGGCCATGTAGGCGTCGATATGCGTGCGGGTGGCGAAGTCCCCGCTGAGCAGGGCGAGTTCCACGTTCGCGAGGGCGTCGACCGGTAGCGGCCCGGTGGGCGCGCCGGGGCTCCGGTCGCCGGTCACGAGGGTGAGGGTCTCCTCGAAGAGGGCGGTGGCGGTGACGCCGGGGTGGTGGTCGCCCGTGAAGGCGATGCCGAGGTCGAGGGCGTCGGCGAGAAGGGCCGCCTCGACGCGGTCCTGGGTCGCCTCGGTCAGGGAGAGCGTGAGGCCGGGGTGGCGGGTGTGGAGTCCGGCGGCGAGCGGGCCGACGAGGTACGCGGTGAAGGTGGGCGTGACCCCCAGGCGCAGATGGCCGCGCGAGAGGTCGGTGACGTCGTGGACGGCGCGCTCGGCGGCGGCGAGGTCCCGCAGCGCGCTCCGGGCGTGGGCGAGGTAGACGGCGCCGCTGTCGGTGGGCCGGACCGTGCGGCCCGTGCGGTCCAGCAGCTGCACCCCGAGGGCCCGCTCCAGTTGCCTGATCTGCTGGGACAGCGTGGGCTGGGAGATGTGCAGCTCCTCGGCGGCACGGGTGAAGTTGCCGTGCTCGGCCACGGCGAGCAGATACCGGAGATGACGCAGTTCGAGAGCAGCCATGCACTCGACTATAGATGTCATCGATAAGGATCAGGCGCAACAGCTCTTGGACACTATAGGGGCAGCTCATGCAGGGTGGATTCATCAGCCCACAGGGGGCCGATGACCACCCGAGAGGAGAGTGACCGTGCAGAACCTCGCCGACGGCGTCGCCCGGTTCCAGGAGGACGTGTTCCCGGCGAAGGCGCAGCTCTTCGCCCGGCTGGCCACGCACCACGCCCCGCACACGCTGTTCATCGGCTGCTCCGACGCCCGCGTCGTCCCCGAACTGATCACCGGCGCGGAGCCCGGCGAACTGTTCGTCGTCCGGACCGCCGGAAACCTGGTGCCCGCGTACACGCCGGGCGCCGACGGGGTGGCCGCCGGCATCGAGTACGCCGTCGGCGTGCTGGGCGTCCGGGACGTCGTCGTCTGCGGCCACTCCGCGTGCGGGGCGATGACCGCGCTGGCCGAGGACCACGATCTGAGCGGCGCCCCCGCGGTCGCCGGCTGGCTGCGGCTCGCGGACGCCTCGGTGGCCCGGACCGGCGCCCGCGGCGACGTGCCCGCCCTGGTGCGGCAGAACGTGCTCGCACAGCTGGCCACCCTGGCCACCCACCCCTCGGTCGCCCGCGCCCTGGCGGAGCGGCGGCTCGCCCTGCACGGCTGGGTCTACGACATCGCCACCGGCCGGGTCGAGGACCTCACCCCGGGCCCGGCCGCCGCCACCGGCCCGGCCGCCTGAGCGGCCGCCCCCCGTTCTCCGCTGCGCGCACCCCCTCCGCGCGGAGCGGCCCCACCCCCACCGGAAGGAACCACCGATCATGACGCACGCCCAGTTCACGCCCGCCGCCCGCGAGGCCCTGGCCGACCGCGCCGTCGAGGCCAAGATCCGCAAGGACCTGTCCTGGAAGCGGATCGCGGAGGCCGCCGGCCTGTCGACGGCCTTCACCACCGCCGCCGTCCTCGGCCAGCACGCCCTGCCGCCCGCGTCCGCGAAGGCCGTGGCCGAGCTCCTGGAGCTGGACGACGACGCGGCCCTCCTGCTCACGACGATCCCGACCCGCGGCTCGATCGCGGACCGCGTCCCGACCGACCCGACGATCTACCGCTTCTACGAGATGCTCCAGGTCTACGGCACCACCCTCAAGGCCCTCGTCCACGAGGAGTTCGGCGACGGCATCATCTCCGCGATCAACTTCCGCCTCGACGTGAAGAAGGTCGCGGACCCCGAGGGCGGCGAGCGCGCGGTCATCACGCTGGACGGCAAGTACCTGCCGACCAAGCCGTTCTGACGGATTCGGCCCTCCTCCAGGGGCGGACCGGCCCCACCCGGCCCGCCCCTCCCCCCACACAGCCACGGAGACCCCATGAACGTCGCCCAGCGCACCATCGACCTCGCCCGCCGGAACGTCGCGGAGGGCGGGCGCCCGTTCGCGACCGTCATCGTCCGGGACGGCGAGATCCTCGCCGAGAGCCCCAACCGGGTCGCGCAGACCGGCGACCCCACCGCACACGCGGAGATCCTCGCCATCCGCGAGGCGTGCACCCGGCTCGGCACGGAGCACCTGACCGGCGCGACCGTGTACGTACTCGCCCACCCCTGCCCGATGTGCCTGGGGTCCCTCTACTACTGCTCACCGGCCGAGGTCGTCTTCCTCACCACCCGGGACGCCTACGAGCCGCACTACGTCGACGACCGCGCCTACTTCGAGCTGGACACCTTCTACGAGGAGTTCGCCAAGCCCTGGCAGGAGCGCCGCCTGCCGATGCGGTACGAGGAGCGCGCGGACGCCGTCGACGTCTACCGCTTCTGGCAGGAGCTCAACGGCGGTGAACGCCGCGTCGCGGGCGCCCCGACGGCGGCCGGGTGATTACCGGTCGAAACTTTTCGCATGATTGACCGCAACAATCGGGGAGGCTAGCCTGCCGCGTGGTCCGGCGGGTGCGGGGACGAGGAACGCGTCCGTCGACGCTGTGCGATTCCTTCCGTTCTCCCACTCCGCAAGGGAACCCGCCATGAGCCGAAGATCGTCACTCGTCAGCCTGATCACCGCCGGGGCGCTCGGCGCCTGCCTGCTCGCCGTCCCGCCGGCCCTCGGGGCCGGGGGCGGGGCGGACGGGGCGGACGGCGATCCCGGTCCGGGAGCGCGGAACGCGCACTGGGTCGGGGCCTGGACGTCGATGCCGCAGTTGACGGGGGCGTCGAACATGCCGCCGGCGCCGTTCACGGGGGACGGTTCGGTGCTGACGGATGCCACGCTGCGGCAGACCGTGCACGTGTCGGCGGGCGGCGACCACATCCGGCTGCGGTTCTCGAACGCGTTCGGCGGCACGGTGCTGCCGATCACCGAGGTGTCGGTGGCGCTGCCGCTGGACGGGCGGGCCGGCACCGACGCGATCCGGCCGGGGTCCTCGCGACGGGTGACCTTCCGGGGCGCCTCGTCAGTGGAGGTGCCGCCGGGGGCGCAGGCGGTGTCCGATCCGCTGGACTTCGCGCTCGAACCGGGCTCCGAACTGACCGCGACGGTCTATCTGGCGACCGGCCAGGCGTCCACCGCGATCACCTCGCACCCCGGTTCGCGGACGACCTCCTACCTCCGGGCCGGCAACCACGTGGCGGACGCGGCCCTTCCCGGGGCGGCCCGGACCGACCACTGGTACTTCCTGAGCGGGGTCGAGGTCTGGGCCCGGGACACCGTCTCGGCGACGGCGGTGCTGGGCGACTCCCTCACCGACGGGCGGGGGTCCACCACCAACGGCAACGACCGCTGGCCCGATGTCCTCCAGCGGCGGCTGGCCCAGGACGGGGGCCCGGCGCGGACATCGGTGCTCAACCAGGCGGCAGGCGGCAACCGGCTGCTCCAGGACGGGCTCGGTCCGAACGGACTGGCCCGGCTGGACCGCGACGTCCTGGCCCAGAGCGGCGTCGACCGGCTCATCGTGTTCGAGGGCGTCAACGACATCGGCACGGCCGAGGCCACGGCCCCGGCGCAGGAGCGGGTGGCCCAGGACGTGATCGGCGCGTACGACCAGATCGTCACCCGGGCCCACGCCCTGGGCATCCGGGTCTACGGGGCCACGCTGACGCCCTTCGGCGGGAACACCGGGTACGACGATCCGGACGGCCACCGCGAGCGGGCCCGGCAGACGGTCAACCGCTGGATCCGGACCTCAGGGCGGTTCGACGCCGTGCTCGACTTCGACCGGGCGGTCCGGGACCCGGACGCCCCCCGGGCCCTCCGGGCGGAGCTGGACACCGGGGACCATCTGCATCTGAACCCGGCGGGCTACCGCGCACTGGCCGGTGCCGTACCCGCGCGGCTGTTCCTCCCGTCCGCCCGTCCGGCGGGCTTCGGTTACCGCTGAGCGGGGGCTTTGCCGGAACGGCAACAGAACTGGCGGCGGTCGCGGGCCATGGCCAGGATCGGTGCCGAACGGGCCCCCGGGCTGTCCGGGGGCCCGGCCGGACGCCCTGGAGGAGCCATGCCCGAGCAGCCCGTCCCCGCCCCCGTCCACCGCACCGTGCCCGGCCCGGCCGGTCGGATCCACCTGGTGGAGCAGGGCAGCGGCCCCCTGGTGCTGCTGGTGCACGGCTTTCCCGAGTCCTGGTACTCCTGGCGCCGCCAGCTTCCCGCGCTGGCGGCCGCCGGCTACCGGGCGGTGGCCCTGGACGTGCGCGGTTACGGGCGTTCCTCGCGGCCCGCGGACGTGTCGGCGTACCGGATGACGGAGCTGGCCGAGGACAACGCGGCGGTCGTGGCGGCGCTCGGTGAGCGGGACGCGGTCCTCGTCGGCCACGACTGGGGCGCGACCATCGCGGCCAACTCCGCGCTGCTGCACCCGGACGTCTTCCGCGCGGTGGCCCTGCTGAGCGTCCCGTACGCGCCGCGCGGCGGCCCCCGGCCCCGGGAGGTCTTCGCCGCGATGGGCGGGGACGAGGAGTTCTACGTGGCGCGCTTCCAGGAGCCGGGCCGGGCGGAGGCGGAGATCGAGCCCGACGTGCGCGGCTGGCTGGCCGGGTTCTACGCCGCGCTCTCCGCCGACACGATGCCCGGCCCGGACGCTCCCGACCCGCACTTCGCCGCCCGCACCGGCACCCTGCGCGAGCGCTTCCCCGCCGGGCGTCCCGGCTGGCTCGGCGAGGACGACCTCGACGTCTACGCGGGCGAGTTCGAGCGGACGGGGCTGACCGGCGCGCTCAACCGCTACCGGAACATGGACCGCGACTGGGAGGACCTGGCCGCCCTCGACGGGGCGCCCGTCACCCAGCCGTCGCTGTTCGTCGGCGGCACCCGCGACGCGTCCACGACCTGGCTGTCCGATGCCATCGCCGCGTATCCGGCGACACTCCCGGGCCTGGTCGCCTCGCACCTCCTGGAGGGCTGCGGCCACTGGATCCAGCAGGAGCGGCCCGAGGAGGTCAACCGGATCCTGCTGGACTGGCTGGCTTCGGCCCCGGTGCGAACCAGCCAGACCAGCCGGACGGGCGGTTGATCCCATCCGCCCCATGGACACCTCAACTGCTCATAACCGAGCAGGTATTCGTGGCGATCACACATTTTCGGTCACGCGTGCCTTCCCTCGCCCGCATACTGGGAGTTAACTGGTCGTGACGAGTGGTGACGCGGCCGTCGAGTACGTCGGGCGGCACGCCGCCCCGGGCCCCCGGGGAGCGGCTCGACGGCCCGGCCCTGCGGAGGAAAGAGGACAGCGATGACAGGCGCCCCTCCCGTGACGCCTCCCCGACGGAATCCGGCCGTCGGGCCCTGTCCTCGCACCCGAAGAACGCCTCGGGCCCCGCACGGCGGCGGCCCGCCCCCCGGTCGCTGATCCGCGCCCGGCACCGGCCGCCCGCCCCGCTTCACCGTCTTCGCACCAGCCCCTCGGGTGCGCGGTTCCTCCGCGCGCCCGTTCCCTGTTTCCCATCGCCGACGAGGTGCACCATGAGTAAACTCGTGCTTCCCGCCTTCCACATGCCGTTCGACAGCGCCGGATGTCATCCGGGAGTGGAAGAGACCAAACGGGCCGCCTGGGAGTGGGCGGCCCGCCGCGATCTCGTGCTCTCCCCGGTGGCCCGGAAGAAGATGATCCGGACCCGGCCGGAGCTCTGGATCTCGCTGATCTTCCCCGGGGCCTCGCAGCACCATCTCGACCTCTTCTGCCAGTGGCTCTTCTGGGCCTTCCTCGTCGACGACGAGTTCGACGACGGCCCGGCGGGCCGCGACCCCCGGCTGTGCGAGGGCGCCATCACCCGTCTGGTGGACGTCCTGGACGGTCTGCGGGAACCGGACGGCCCCATGGAGAACGCCCTGGCCGAACTCCTGGCCCGCACCTGTACGGGACGGCCCCCGCACTGGCTGCGGCAGTTCCGCCGCGACACGGCCGCCTGGCTGTGGACCTACTACGCGGAAGCGGTCGACCGGGCCGCCGGCCATGTGCCCGGCACGGCCGACTTCGTACGGCACCGACGGGACTCGGTGGCCATGCAGCCCTTCCTCGATCTGCACGAGATCACCGCCGGAATCGATCTGCCCGAATCCGCGCGGAGCCTTCCCGCCTACATCGCCTTACGCAATGCGGTGGCCGACCACTCGGGCCTGTGCAACGACATCTGCTCCTTCGAGAAGGAGGCCCTGCTCGGCTACGAGCACAACACCGTCCGGCTCATCCAGCGCGACCGCGGCGGCACGCTCCAGGAGGCCGTGGACGAGGCCGGTCTGCTGCTCGCCCGGATCGCCGACCGGGTGCAGCGGGCAGAGAAGGAACTCGTCGAGGAGATCGAGGCGGCGGGCATCCGGGGACAGGCGCGCGTCGCCCTGGAACGCTGCGTCCGCGACTACCGGGGCCTGGTCCGGGGAGACTTCGACTACCACGCGCGCGCCGAGCGCTACACCCGCCCGGACCTGACCGAGACCGACGCGCAGGACTCCCTGTCCCGCAACTTCGCCGCCTGACCCGCGTTCCGCACGGAATATCCCCGTCCGCCCCCGCGATGTCCGGACGATTCCGTGCCGCACGCACCCGGCTCTCCGGCCGCGCCCCGAGCGGCCGGAAAGCCGCGTTACCTGAATTAGGCCCTCCCCCGCCCGACGACCGGCCGGCGACCCGACCGACGGGCGGCCGACGAGCGACCGGCAGCCGGCGCCCGACCGGCCGCCGCACCGCTTCGGAGCCTCCCCGCATGGCCACCCGCACCCGGCCGTGCTCTGCTGGAAGACACGCCCGACGTCCGCACGAGGGCGGGAGCCGTCCCATGGCCACCACACCGTTCCCGACGTCCGGTTCCGCGCCGGACGACGACACCCGCCCCGCGCCCCCGGTGCGCACCGCGTACGGCACCGTCCGCGGCACCCGCGAGCGCGGGGTGCACGTCTTCCGGGGCATCCCGTACGCCGCAGCCCCGGTCGGTCCGCACCGCTTCCGCGCCCCGGCCCCGCCCGCGCGCTGGGACGGGGTGCGCGAGGCCGCGGCCTTCGGTCCGACCGCGCCCAAGCGCCCGTACGCCCCGCCGCTGGACCGGCTGCTGCACGACCCCGAGGTGCCCGGCGACGACTGCCTCAACCTCAATGTGTGGACGCCCGCGCCCGGTTCCGCCCGGCTGCCCGTCCTCGTCTGGATCCACGGCGGATCGCTGCTGCACGGCTCCTCCGCCGTACCGCTCTACGACGGCGCCGCCTTCGCGCGCGACGGCGTGGTCTGCGTGAGCCTCAACTACCGCCTCGGCACGGAGGGCTTCGGACTGTTCCCGGACGCGCCCGCCAACCGGGGACTGCTGGACCAGATCGCCGCGCTCGGCTGGGTCCGGGAGAACATCGCCGCGTTCGGCGGCGACCCGGACCGGGTCACCGTCTGCGGGGAGTCGGCCGGAGCCATCTGCATCGGCGCGCTGCTCGCCGCGCCCCGCGCCGCCGGGCTCTTCCGCCGGGCCGTGCTCCAGAGCGGCGCGCCCACCGCGCTGCCGCCCGACGCGGCCCGCCGCACCACCGCGCTCGTCGCCGCGCGCCTCGGGGTCCCCGCCACGGCGCACGCCCTCGCCGCCGTGGACCCCGCCGCGCTGCTCGCCGCGCAGACCGAGGTCACCACCGGGGGCACCCCGTTGACCGGCGGCAACACCTTCCAGCTCGTGGTCGACGGCGAACTGCTGCCCCGCGACCCGGTCGCGGCGCTGCGCGACGGGGCGTCGTCCGGCGTGGATCTGCTGCTGGGGTCCACCACCGAGGAGTACCGCCTCTGGTTCGTGCCCACCGGACTGACCGAGCGGCTCTCCCGGACCCGGCTGCGGCTCGCGCTGTGGCGGTTCCGGGTGCCGGCCGCCACCGCCCGTACGTACCGGGCGAACCGGCCCGGCTCCACCCCCGGCGAACTGCTCGGGGCCCTCGCCACGGATCTGCTGCTGCGGGTCCCGCTGAATCTGCTGGCCGACGCGCGGACCGGGGCGGCGGGCTCCACCCGGCTGTACGAGTTCGGCTGGCCCTCCCCCGTCCTGGCGGGCCCGGGACCCGTCCGGCCGCTGGGCTCCTGCCACGGTCTGGAGATCGGCTTCGTCTTCGACAACCTGGCCGGGCCGGACGCGGTGGCGCTGGCCGGGCCCGACGCCCCCCGCGAGCTGGCCGCCGCGATGCACACGGCCTGGGTGCGGTTCGCGGAGAGCGGGGACCCCGGCTGGCCGTCCTGGGACGCCCGCCGGCCGGTGATGCGCTTCGGGCCCGGCGCCCCGGTGCTGGTGCACGCCCCGCGCGACGACGAACTGCGCGGCTGGGCCCCGTACCGCTGAAACACGGCCCGGCGCTCAGCGGGTGGCGATCCAGTGCGGATCGGGCACGACCGTCAGCACCGCCGACACCAGCACGACCGCCGCCAGGGCGACGGTCTCGCCCAGGGCCGCGCGCCGGGCCCCCTCCGGGCCGCCGCCGTCCCGCCCCAGCCGCCGGCGCGCGGCCAGTGCCAGCACGCTCACCACGGCCATCAGCGCCAGCTTGACCAGCAGGGTGCGCCCGTACGCGGAGGTGAACACCACCTCCGCGGGCAGCCGGCGCAGCGCGCTGCACGTGCCGGTCACCGCGAGGGCGGCGTACGGCCAGACGGCCAGCCGGGCGTAGCGGCCGAGGAGGGCGCGGGCCGGGGCGGGGGCCGGGCGCCAGTGGCGCAGGGTGCGCAGCACCTGGAGGAGGCCGCCCGCCCACAGGGAGGCGGCGGTCAGATGGACGACGGTGAGGGCGGCGCCGACGAGCGGGGTGTCCGCCTCGGGGTGGGCGCGCAGCGCCTCGGCGCCGACGGCCAGGGCGAGCGGTGCGGCGGCCAGCGCGGGCCGGCGGCTCGCCGCGCAGCAGGCCGCGAGGGCGAAGCCGTTGGCGACCAGGAGCAGGAGTCCGCCCTCGCGGGTGCCGTAGGTCTCGACGAGGCCGAGGCCGCTGATCCGGGCCAGGCGCGCGATCTGCCCGGCCGCCGCGAGCGCGCCGACGACCGAGGCGGCGACGGCCCAGGACGGCGGGAGGGTGCGGGGCCGGTCCGGTACGGAGCGGACGAGCGGGCCGAGCGCGAGGGTGCCGATGTGCACGGCGAACGCCGCGAAGAGGGCGGTCCGCAGCAGGACGGCGGTTCCGGCGCCGGGTATCCGCAGTTCACCGGTGCCCCGGCCGGCGGCGTCGGTGCCGAGCAGCGCGACCGCCACCGCGCAGAGCGCGGCCCCCGCCACGACGAGCACGGTCGTCCCCGGCCGCCGCCGTCCGGTCGCGGGCGCACGGTTCGGGATCATCGCCCGCTCCCCTTCCGACTGTTCCGGCTGACAACCCGATGAAGGGTCCGACTGACAACCACACGAAGGCCGATCTCTGTCCATGGGATCCGCGGACGTTCACCCGGAAGGAGGCATTGCGGGACGCGCGAACGTTTCTGCGTCGCGGTGCGGCCGACCCCCGGGTTAGGTTCACCGACTGTCACCTCACCGACCGTCACCCCACCGACTGTCCTTCGGGTCCGCATCACCCCCGGCGGGCCCGTCGCTGCGAGGAGAGGCCCCCATGACCCACACGCCGGCCCCCACGGCCGCCCCCGCGCCCGCCCAGCTCCCGGAGCCGTGCGGCACGGTGTACCGCCGCGAAGGACGCACGGTGGTGGCCCTGCGCGACGAGATCGACCTCGCGACCGCCGCGCTCATCGGGCCGGCCCTGGACGGGGCCACGGCACAGGACGCGCCGGACCTGGTGGTCGATCTGTCGGAGGTGAGCTTCCTGGACTGCTCGGGGCTGAGTCTGCTGTGCCGGGCCCGCAGACGGGCGCTGGACCGCGACGGGCGGTTCTCGCTGGTCTGCGACTGCCCGAGGATCCTCCGGCTGCTGCGGGCCGGGCGGCTGCACGACCTGTTCCGGCCGGTGGCCACCCCGGAGGAGGTCTTCCGGGGGCCCGGGACGGCGCCTGCCGGGAGCTGAGCGGCGGCCCCCGGCGCGGCCGGGGGCCCCGTGGCTCCCCGGGCACCGAGTGGGGCCTGCCCCGGCGTCAGCCCTTGTTCTGCGCGGCCCAGAACTCCTCGAAGGTGAGGAGGCCGTCCCCGTTGGCGTCGTGCGAGTTGATCACGGCCTGTGCGACCGGCTCGGTGACGTAGGGGTCGCCCAGCTGAGCCATGACGCTCTTGTACTCGGCGGCCGAGATCAGCCCGTCGCCGTTCAGGTCGTACCGCTCGAATGCCTTGCGCGCCGACTCGATGTCCGCCACGTTCCACCCCTTCGTATGACTGTCTGACGACGGTCAGATTATCGGGCGCCCCGGGTGGCCCGTGCGGGGGCCGGTCGTCGATCATGGGGGTCCGTCCGCCGTGCGGCGGGCGGTCACCGAGCGGGGGGAGCGGGAACGATGGACACGGGGGCGCTGGGGCGGGTCCTGGCGGAGGCGGCGCGGGGGCGCTTCCCCGCGGCGGACGGCGCCACGACGGTCGTGCCGCAGCCGAACGGCCGGGACGCCGGTGTGCTGGCCCTGACCGCGCATTCGGTGGTCTTCCTCGACGAGGACCCCGCGTGGGTGCGCGCGACGCTGGCCGCGACCCCCGGGGACGCGCTGGCCGCGACGATGAACCCGGCCTTCCTGACCGCCCTGACGGCCCGGACCGGGCGGCACATGAACACCATCGACCTGCTGACGGCCGCCGCCGCGCTGCCCGGCGGGCCGGAGGTGGAGCTGCGCGAGATCCGCGACCCCGAACACCCGCGGGTGGCACGGGCGATGAAGTACCGCGACGACGTGCGGGTGTGGGGCGCCGAGGGCGGGGTGCTGATCCTGGGCCGGGGGGTCGCCGGGCGCTGGGAGACCGCGATCGAGGTCGATGAGGAGGCGCGCGGCCGGGGGCTGGGCGTCCGGCTGGCGCGGGCGGCCCGGCATCTGGTGCCGGACGCGGTGGTGTGGGCGCAGCAGTCGCCGGGGAACGCCCGCAGTGTGCGGACGTTCCAGTCGGCGGGCTTCAGGCCGGTGGGCTCGGAGGCGCTGCTGGTCGCGGGCTGAGCCGGGGGCCCGGTCCGCGAGGGGCCGGGCCGGGTCAGCGGAAGACGCCGGTGTGGCCGAGCGAGTAGCGGCCGGGCTGCGGGTAGACCGCGAGGCCGTGCGGTCCGCTGCCGACCGGGATCCGGGCCAGTTGCTTGCCGTTGGTGGTGTCGATCGCGTACACCTCGGCGTTGTAGCGTCCCGACAGCCACAGCACCTTGCCGTCGGCGGAGACCCCGCCCATGTCGGGGCTGCCGCCGTTCGGCAGGTGCCACTTCTTCGTCAGCTTCTCGCGGCCGAAGTCGAAGACGGAGACCGAGCCCTCGCCCCGGTTGGAGATGTACATCTCCTTGGCGTCGCGGCTGACGTAGAGGCCGTGGCAGCCCTTGCCGGTGCGCAGGAGCTTCGGGGTGGTGAACTTCTTCCCGTCCAGCACCCAGACGCCGTCGGCCATCATGTCCGCGATGTAGAAGGTGCCGCCGTCGGGCGAGAGCTTCACGTCCTGGGGCATGGCCCCCTGGAAGGGCAGTTTCTGCTGCCCGACGACCTCCATCCTCTCGGTGTCGACCTTCAGCAGGTCGCCGGAGAACTCGCAGGAGACGATGAAGTACCGGCCGTCGGCGGAAAAGTCGGCGTGGTTGACGCCCGCGCAGCTCACCGGCACCGCCTTGGCGGTCTTCATGGTGTGCGCGTCGCGGAAGACGAGCTGGCGGTCCATGGACGCCATGACGACGGCGTACTTCCCGTTCGGGGTGAAGTAGAGGTTGTACGGGTCGGAGACCTCGACGGTCTTCCCGGCCTTGCCGGTGGCGGGGTCGATCGGGGTGAGGCTGTCGCCGAGGTCGTTGTTGACCCAGAGCGTCTTCAGGTCCCAGGAGGGGACCACGTGCTGGGGCTGGTGGCCGACCGGGATGGTCTCGACGACCTTGTAGGTGGCGGGGTCGATGACCGTCACGGTGTTGGAGTTGGTGTTGGGCACGTACACCCGGGACGGGAAGTCCTTGACGACGGGCGACAGCTTGCCGGGGGCGTCGGCCGCGTAGATGTTCCGGGGGTCGAGCACCGGTGGCATGCCGGGCAGTCCGGGCGGGGCGGCCGGGGTGACGGGTTCGCGGCGGGCGGGGGCGGCGGCCTCGGTGGACGTGGGTTCCGCGGCCCTGTCGGGGGAGGTGCCGCAGGCGGTGAGCGCGGCGAGGAGCACACCGCCGAGCAGCGCGGCGGTACGGGTGGTGGTGGGAGGCATCAGGTCAGCAGCTCCGTGGTCGTCACCGCGCGCAGTCCGCGGCGGTCGAGTTCGGCGAGGAGAGGGGGCAGCGCGGCGACCGTGTCCGCGTAGCCGAGGTGCAGGCTCACCACCGACCCGTTGCGGATCTGCCCGGTCACCGTGCGGGTGACGGTCGCGGCGCCGGGCGAGGTGAAGTCGAGGGAGTCCACGTCGTAGGAGAGGACGTGCGGGTATCCGGCGCGGGCGGCGAGCCGCCGGACGAGCGGGGTGGCGTCCCGGGCCCGGGAGGGCCGGAACCAGGTGCCGATGGAGCCGGTGAGCCGGCGCAGCCGCCGGGCGCAGTCGGTGATCTCGGCGTACGCCCGGGTCTCGTCCAGCGCGGAGATGTCGATGTGGTGCTGGGTGTGGTTGCCGAGGTCGTGACCGCCGTCGAGGACGCGGCGGGCCAGGGCGGGGTGGGCGTCGAGCCAGCTGCCGACGGCGAGGACGGTGATCCGGGCGCCGGCGCGTTCGGCCTCGGCGAGGACCGCCTCGGCGACGGCCGGGTCGCCCTGGCCGTGGAAGGTCAGGGCGACCCGGGTGCGGTCGCGGGGGCCGTGGTCGATCTGCGCGGGCTGTCCGGGGAAGCGCCGGGGCGCGGGCGCGGGGGCGTGAGCCCCGGTGCCGGGGGTCGGCCGGGCCGTTCGCGGGGCGGTGGGCGGCGCGGCCGGGCGGGCGGCCGGTCCGGGGCCGGAGCAGCCGGTGGCGAGGGCCGTGACCAGGGCCGTTCCGGCCGCCGCACGCAGGGCCTCGCGGCGGCGCACCGGTCCGTCGGGGACGTTCATACGCGGAACAGTAGAACCGCTTTGCCGGAAATCTCACGATTGGCCCGGCGGCACCGCCGAGCCCACACGGATGCGCGCGTCCACTCTGCGGACGATCAATGAATCACTCGGGAGAATCCCGCTATGTTCAATGGTTTGCAGGCGAGTGACCCAACACACCTGCGATTCATTGAAGAAATGTCCGGTTCTTTACCTAAATGGGAGCGTTGCGGCTTTGGCGAAGGAGTCATCCGTCTGCCATAGTCGATGACACGACCCCCATGGACCCGGGCCAGGTCGTCACCAAGCGGCCGTGAACACACCCCCCTTTCACGGTCCCCCACACAGAAGCCCCCGCAAGCGCCGCACCACGGCCGTCCGGGGGCTTCTGTGCATCCGGCTCAGCGGTCGGAGATCCGCATCTCGAACCAGGTGGTCTTGCCGCGCGGCAGCAGATCCACGCCCCACCGGTCGGAGAGCTTGTCGACCAGAAACAGACCGCGTCCGCTGATATCCATCGCCTGGACCGGCATCAGACACGGAAGGCCGCGCGAGGGGTCGCGCACCTCGATCCGGATCCAGCCCCGGCGGCGCATCATCCGTAAGCCGAAGACCCGGGCGCCCGTGTGCCGCACGGCGTTCCCGACGAGTTCGGAGACCAGCAGCACGGCGTGCTCGGCGGTCTGCGGGGAGAGTCCCCACTGGCGCAGCACCACGCACGAGGTGATCCGCCGGGCCGTGGCCGCGGACTCCGGCCGGGACGGCAGCCGGACCTCCGCCTCCGTCGGATTTCCGAACAACTCCAGCGCTTTGAACGCCTGTTCGTCCTCGACGGCCGGCTTCATCCGTGCCGCCGTCGCGCTGCTGCGCGGACGCGGCTGCTCCACACCCTCCAGGCCCGCCATGCCCACCATCATGGCGGCACGCGGCGGCCTCCGGGGCCGTTCCGGAGGAATCCCTGACCCGGAATCAGGGATTCCGGTGTGGGCTTCGGGCATATGCCAGAGGCAGAATGCACCGTCCGGCAGCACCCCTGAGCTGCGCGAACGCCGGGCCCGACGGGCCCGGCAGCAGCGGACGGAAGGCTGAACCTTAAGGTTGCCTTAAGGTTCAGCTAATCCGCCCACACGGATGAACGCCGCCGGATCCGTTCCCCACGGGTGTTCGGCCGACGGCGTCCGGGAGGGGTCAGAGGAACTGGGCCTTGCCCGGACCGTCCTCCACGAAGCTGCGCATGCCGCGCTCCCGGTCCTCGGTGGCGAAGAGCCCGGCGAACCAGGTGCGCTCGATCGTCAGGCCCGTGTCGATGTCCGTCTCCAGGCCCGCGTCCACGGACTCCTTGGCGGCGCGGAGCGCGAGGGCGGGCCCCTTCGCCAGCTTGGCGGCCCAGGCGTGCGCCCGCTCGTACACCTCGGCGGCGGGCACCACCCGGTCCACCAGCCCCATGGACAGCGCCTCGTCGGCCTTCACATGGCGGCCGGTGAAGATCAGGTCCTTGGCCTTGGCGGGGCCCACCAGCCGGGCGAGGCGCTGGGTGCCGCCCGCGCCGGGGATCAGCCCGAGGAGGATCTCCGGCTGGCCGAGGCGGGCGTTGTCCCCGGCGATCCGGAAGTCGGCGCACAGGGCGAGTTCGCAGCCGCCGCCCAGCGCGTAGCCGGTGACGGCCGCGACGACGGGCTTGGGAATGCGGGCCACCGCGGTGAAGGAGTCCTGGAGGGCCTTGGACCGGGCGACCATCGCCGGATGGTCCATCCGCTGCATCTCCTTGATGTCCGCGCCGGCCGCGAACACCTTCTCGCCGCCGTAGAGCACCACGGCCCGCACGTCGTCGCGCCGGGTGGCCTCCTCGGCGAGTTCGCGCAGCCGGTCCTGGGTGGCGACGTCCAGGGCGTTCATGGGCGGCCGGTCCAGCCGGATGGTGCCGACGCCGCCGCTTGCTTCGAGGGTTACGGTCATGCCCCGCAGGTTAACCGTCGCTCACGCCGACGGGCCCGGTGCCGTTGATCACAGCACCGGGCCCGTCCGCCGTTCCTCACCGAAGGGTCACGCGGTCCACTCCGACCAGGACATGTTCCAGCCGTTGAGGCCGTTGTCCGGCTGGATCGTCTTGTCGTGGGAGTTCTTGACGACCACGACGTCGCCGATGAGGGAGTGGTCGAAGAACCACGCCGCCGGGGTGCTCGGGTCGCCGGCGCCCCGGCTGTCCTGGAGGCCGACGCAGCCGTGGCTGGTGTTGGTGGAGCCGAAGATGCCAGATCCGCCCCAGTAGTTGCCGTGGATGAAGGTGCCCGAGGTGGACAGCCGCATCGCGTGCGGCACGTCCTTGATGTCGTACTCGCCGCCGAAGCCGACGGTGTCGCCGTTCATCCGGGTCACCTTCAGCTTCTCGCTGATGACCATCTGGCCGTTGTACGTGGTGGTCGCCGGGGCGCCCGCCGAGATCGGGATGTCCTTGATCTGCTGCCCGTCGCGGACGACCTTCATCCGGTGCGTCTCGGCGTCGACGGTGCTGACCTGGCTGCGGCCGATCGTGAAGGAGACCGTCTTGGCCTGCTTGCCGTAGACCCCCGGCCGGCCCTCGACGCCGTCGAGGTTCAGCTTGACGGTCACCTTGGTGCCCGCCGCCCAGTAGCGCTCGGGGCGGAAGTCCAGCCGGTCGTTGCCGAACCAGTGCCCCTGGATGTCGACGGCGGGCTCGGCCGTCACCTTGATGGCGTTCTCCACGGCCTCGGGGTCGGTGATGCCCCGGGTGAAGTGGATCGAGACCGGCATGCCGACGCCGACCGTCGAACCGTCCTCGGGGGTGTACTGCCCGATGAAGGTGTTCTTCGGGACCAGCGTGGTGAAGGTGGTGTCCTTCGCCGACTCACGCCCCTTGGCGTCCTTGGCGACCGCGTGCACCTTGTACTGGGTGGCGGCGGCCAGATGGTGGTCCGGCACCCAGCTCGCGCCGTCCGCCGCGATCTTCCCCTCGACCTCGGTGCCCTTCGGGTCCGAGACCTTGACCGTGGCGAGCTTCCCCTGCTCGGCGGAGATCTTCAGCGCCCCGTTCGTGGCGACGGACTCGGCCCCGTCCTTCGGCACGACGTTCACGACGGCCTGCGAGGCCGCCGTGTCGTCGGACCGCGCACCGGCCTTGCCGCTCTTGCCGGCGTCGCCGTCTCCCCCGCCGCACGCCGTCACCAGCATCAGCAACGCGCCCAGCGCCAGAGCCGACAGTCCGGTGGCCCCACGCCCCCGCCGCCTGTTGCCCGCCCCGGCCGATGCCCCCGATATCGGCTGCCCGTTCAATGTGGTCGTCTCCCCTCACACGGCCCCGCCGTGCCAAGGCCCTGGGCATCCCAAGGCTCCTGCCCCCGCGCGCTGCACATGCGCGCTCAGCGAAAAGATAATCACACCGACAGTGGGCGTTTCGCCCCGCGAATGTCACCGTTCCGTCCCAACTCACCCCGGGAGTTCGCCTGGTCGCAGCCGTGCGGACGCCCGGGCGGGCGGATACGGTGACGGCGCGGCCGATCTGGCCGCGCCGTCACCGCGCTCCGGCGTACGCCCCGTGGTCTCAGCGGAGTGCGGAACCCGCCTTCCACCGCGTCCAGTCCATGTTCCAGCCGCCCAGCCCGTTGTCCGGAGCGACCTGCCGGTCCGCCGAGTTGACGACCTCGACGACGTCCCCGACGAGGGTGCGGTCGAAGAACCAGCCGGCCGGGGTGTCAGCGCCGCCGCCCCGGACGTCCCGGAGTCCGATGCAGCCGTGGCTGACGTTCTGCGCGCCGAAGACCTCGTCGTCGGACCAGTAGTTGCCGTGCAGGAAGGTCCCGGAGTCGGTGAGCCGGATGGCGTGCGGGACGTCCTTGATGTCGTACTCACCGCCGAAACCGACGGTCCGCCCGTCCATCCGCGTCTCCTCGTGCATCTCGGAGACGACCATCCGGCCGTTGTACGTGGTGGTGGTCGGGGAGCCCGCGGTGACCGGGACCGTCGCGACGAGCCGTCCGTCGCGGCGCACCTCCATCGTGTGCGCGGCCGAGTCCACCCGGGAGATCTGCTCCCGGCCCACGGTGAACCGGACCGTCTTGCGCTGGCTGCCGAACACCCCCGGCGCCCCCTCCACATCACGCAGCCCCACGTCCACGGTCACCTCCGTACCGGGCCGCCAGTACGCCCGCGGGCGGAAGTCCAGCCGGGTCTTCCCGAACCAGTGCCCCACCACCTCGACCGGCGGATCGGAGCGCACCCGGATCGCCCGCTGCACGGCCGCCCGGCGGGTGACGGGGCTGCTGAACGCGAACGACACGATCATCCCGGTGCCGACGGTCGACCGGTTCTCCGGCTTGAAGTAGCCGATGAAGCGGTGGTCGGGGACGACCGTGGTGAAGGTGGTGTGGCGCGCCGAACGGCGCCCCCCGCCGTCCACCGCCACCGCGTCGACGCTGTACTTGGCGGCCAGCCCGAGGCGGCCCGCCGTCCCCTGCGGCGCCCAGGACCGCCCGTCCTCGGAGATGAGCCCGCGCACCTCCTGCCGCTGCGCGTCCTCGATCCGCGTCACCCGCACGCTCTCCAGCCGCCCGTCGGGGACCGACACGGTCACGCGCCGGTCCGCCGCGACGTTCCGCTCCCCGTCCCCGGGGGTGACCCGAATGGTGTCGGCGGCCCGACCGGACTTCCCGCCGATGAGCGCGCCCGGGCCCGAACAGCCGGTCAGCACGGCCAGCGCGGCCAGTACGGCGAGCAGCGCGGCGCGTGCCGGCCCGGTCACCGGGCCCGTCCCTGCCTTCTTCGCTACGTGGTTCACGTCCCCCCAACGACGGGGGCGGCCGGAGGGAAACGTGAGTGCGGGGCCGCTCGTGGGCAGAACAGAGGGGACGACGACACACGGGGAGCCGCGGCCGGGACGCCGCGCGCCCCGTTTCCGGGGCCGGTCCCCACGAGCCGCGGGAGGCGGGCAGGTGTCGAGCGCAGCCGAGCGGGAGACGGCCCCGAGATCGGGTCCGGTGCCGGGCACGGGCTCCGCGCCCACGGTGTGGCCGGGGGCCCCGATGCCGCTGGGGGCCCGGTTCCGGGTGGGCCCGGACGGGGTCGCGGGCACCAACTTCGCCCTGTGGGCGGGGGGCGCGGAGGCGGTGGATCTCTGCCTCTTCGACGAGGACGGCACGGAGACCCGCTGTCCGCTGACGGAGCTGACCCATGAGGTCTGGCACGGTTTCGTGCCCGGGGTCCGGCCCGGCCGGCGCTACGGCTACCGGGTGCACGGCCGCTGGGATCCGTGGACGGGGGCCCGGTGGAACGCGGCGAAACTGCTCCTCGATCCGTACGCCCGCGCCGTGGACGGGGATTTCACCCTTCCGGCCGAGGTGTACGGCCATGTGAGGGACTGGCCCGAGCAGCAGGTCGCGGACACCGTGCGCGACGAGCGGGACTCCGCCCCGCACGTCCCCAAGGGGGTGGTCGTCCATGACGACGACGACTGGGCCGAGGACCGCCGGCCCAAGACGCCGTGGGCCGACTCCGTCATCTACGAACTGCACGTGCGCGGATTCACCGCCCGCCACCCGGACATCCCGCCCGAGCTGCGCGGCACCTACGCGGGGCTCGCCCACCCGGCGGCAATCGGCCATCTCCGGCGGCTCGGGGTGACGGCGGTGGAGCTGCTGCCCGTGCACCAGTTCGCCCACGAGGACCATCTGCTGCGGCGGGGACTGCGCAACTACTGGGGCTACAACTCGATCGGCTACTTCGCCCCGCACGCGGGCTACTCCGCGAGCGGCACGGCGGGCCAGCAGGTCGGGGAGTTCAAGCGGATGGTGCGGGCGCTGCACGACGCGGGGATCGAGGTGATCCTCGACGTCGTCTACAACCACACGGCCGAGGCGGGCGAGCTGGGCCCGACGCTGTCGCTGCGCGGCATCGACAACCGCGGCTACTACCGGCTCCAGGCGGACGCCCGCCGGTACGCGGACTACACGGGGTGCGGCAACACCCTGCACGTGGTGCAGCCGAACGTGCTGCGGCTGATCACCGACTCGCTGCGCTACTGGGTGACCGAGATGGGCGTGGACGGCTTCCGCTTCGATCTGGCGGCGGCGCTGGCCCGTTCGATGCACGACGTCGACATGCTCTCCCCGTTCCTCGCGGTGATCGCCCAGGACCCGGTGCTGCGCCGGGTGAAGCTGATCGCCGAACCGTGGGACGTGGGCAACGGCGGCTATCAGGTGGGGGCGTTCCCGCCGCTGTGGACCGAATGGAACGACCGCTACCGCGACGCCGTACGGGACTTCTGGCGCGGCGCGCTGCCGGACGTGCGGGATCTCGGCTACCGGCTGACCGGGTCGAGCGATCTGTACGCGTGGGGCGGGCGCCGCCCGTACGCCTCGGTGAACTTCGTGACCGCGCACGACGGGTTCACCCTGCGCGACCTGGTGAGCTACGAGCACAAGCACAACGAGGCGAACGGCGAGGGCAACCGGGACGGCACCTCGGACAACCGGTCGTGGAACTGCGGCACCGAGGGCGAGACCGACGACGCCGGGATCAACGCGCTGCGCCGCCGGCAGCTGCGCAATCTGCTCACCACACTGCTGCTGTCGACCGGGGTGCCGATGCTGGTCGCCGGGGACGAGATGGGCCGGACCCAGGGCGGCAACAACAACGCCTACTGCCAGGACAACCCGACCGGCTGGGTGGACTGGTCACTCCTCGACGACCCCCGGTGGCGGGAGCTGACCGAGCTGACGGCCCGGGTGCTGGAGCTGCGCCACCGCCATCCGGTGCTGCGCCGGCGGGCGTTCTTCTCCGGCCGGGCGCAGGCCCCGGACGGGCTGCGGGACCTGGCGTGGTTCACGGCGCGCGGGACGGAGATGACGGAGGCCGACTGGTACGCCCCGGCGGCGACGGCCGGGCTGTATCTGTCGGGCCGGGACATTCCGGGGCGGGACGCCCGGGGGGAGCAGGTGAGCGACGACAGCTTCCTGGCCGTGCTGCACGCCGGGGCGGAGCCGGTGGAGTTCCTGCTGCCGGGGCCGCCGTGGGCGGGGGCGTACGACCTGGTGCTGGACACCGCGCGCGAGGAGCAGTCCGCCGCGCCGGGCACGGTCCACCGGGGCGGGGCGGCGCTGACGGTGCCGGCCCGGTCGGTGCTGCTGCTGCGGGTGCGGGAGTGACGGGCGGGGCGGCGCCGGCCCGTCAGCCGAGGATGCCGCGTTCGTAGGCGACGGCGACGGCGGCAGCCCGGTCCTTGGCGCCCAGTTTGGCGAAGAGGTGGGTGAGGTGGGTCTTCACGGTGGCCTCGCTGATGAACAGTTCGGCGGCGATCTCCCGGTTGGAGGTTCCCTTGGCGACCAGGGCGAGCACCTCGCGTTCGCGGGCGGACAGCTTCTCGTGGCCGGGTGCGGCGGGGGCCCGGACGGCGGAGACGAGACGGGAGGCGACGGCCGGCGAGAGCACGGTCCGGCCGTCGGCGGCGGCGCGCACGGCGGTGAACAGCTCCTCGCGCGGGGCGTCCTTGAGCAGATAGCCGGTGGCGCCGGCCTCGATGGCGGCGAGGGTGTCGGAGTCGGTGTCGTACGTGGTGAGGACGAGGACCCGGGAGCGGGCCCGGCGCCTGGTCAGTTCCGTGATGGCCGCGACGCCGTCGCCGCCGGGCATCCGCAGGTCCATCAGGACGACGTCGGGGTCGAGCCGGGCGGCCATCTCGACGCCCTCGACCCCGTCGGCGGCCTCGCCCAGCACCCGGAACTCCGCCGCCGACGCGAACATCCCGCGCAGTCCGTCCCGGACGACGGGGTGGTCGTCGACGACGATCAGGGTGATGACGCGGGCGGGTTCCTGGTCCATGGACCGCCACGGTACGGGACGGTTCAGTGGTGCGGCACGAGGGGGACCCGGGCGCTGACGGCGGTGCCGAGCCCCGGTCCGGTCTCGACCTCGACCGTGCCCGCGATGCGTTCGGCGCGGGCCCGCATGCCGCCGAGGCCGAAGCCGCCGGTGCCCCGGCCGGCGGGCCGGGCGCGCGGGTCGAAGCCCCGGCCGTCGTCGCGCACGTCGAGGGAGACCTCGTCGTCCATGTAGGAGAGGGTGACGCCGGCCCGGGTGGCGCGGGCGTGCCGGGCGGCGTTGGCGAGGGCTTCCTCGGCGATGCGCAGCAGGGTGGCGCCGACCTCGTCGTGGAGGGGTTCGGCGGTGCCGGTGACGGTGAAGTCGGCGCGTACGCCGGTCCGTTCCGACCAGCCGAGGACGGTCTTCTCCAGCGCGCCGGGCAGGTCGTCGTGTTCCAGCGCGGCCGGGACCAGGTTCTGTACGGAGCGGCGGGCCTCGCCCAGGCTGTGGCGGGCCAGAGCGGCGGCGCGGCGCAGGTGCTCGCGGGCGAGCGCGGGATCGGTGTCCTGGGTGGAGGCGGCGGCCTGGAGCTGGGCGATGATGCCGGTGAGCCCCTGGGCGATGGTGTCGTGGATCTCGGCGGCGAGCCTGCCGCGTTCGTCGGCGACCCCGGCCTCGCGGGCCTGGACGAGGAGCTGGGCGTGGAGTCCGGCGTTCTCGGCCAGGGCCTGTTCGAGGCGGGCGTTGGCGGACTCCAGGGCGGTGATGGTGTCGGTCTGGGTACGGGCCTGCTCGGCCTCGCGGTTGCCGATCTGCGCGAAGACCATGGTGAGCGTGGCGTGGACGCCGAGCACGATGCCGAAGACGATCCAGTTCATGAGGGTGGCGGGCGGCATGCCGCTGCCGGACTGCGCGCCCGCCATGATGACGGCGGTGGCCAGCAGTCCGGCCCGCATGGCCCGGGGCCCCAGCACCCGGCCGGCGTCGAAGTAGCCGAGCACGGCGTAGATGGAGAAGAAGGGGTTGCACCAGCTGAGGGCGAAGGCCAGCAGGGTGCGGACGGTGAAGTAGGCGGGGGGCGCCCAGCCGGGGCCTTCCGGGACCCGGTCCTGGTAGCGGGTCCACGCGAGGTGGAGGACGAGCGCCGCCGGGACGAGCACCAGGGCGGCCCGCACGCCCGCGTCGGTCATGACGAGTCCCCGGGTGACGGCCGAGACGGTCGCGGCGAGGGCGAGCAGACCGTACGGTCCGTAGCGGAAGAAGCGGTCCCACCACTGCTCGGCCGTCGTCGTCCCCGTGTGCATCGGACCCCCCTCGTCGCCGTGGTTCCCGGACAGTCTCCCCCCTCCGGTCACTCCCAGCGGAAGGTGCGCACGGCGGCGAAGGCCGCCGCCGCGGTCCAGGCCGCGACGAGCGCGAGCCAGACCCAGCCCGGCCAGGCACCGGACGCGGCCCGGTCCAGGGCCTGGGAGGCCGCGCCGAACGGGGTGACCTGCACGATCCGGCGCAGGGCGTCGGGCATGGCCTGGACGGGCACCCAGACCCCGGCGGTGAACATCATCACGAAGAAGAGGGCCGAGCCGATCGCGGCGGAGATCCTGCTGGTGCGGGCGATCGAGCAGACGAGCGCGCCGAGGGCCAGTACGCAGGCGACGGCGAGGAGCAGCGCCAGCGCGTAGCCGAAGGGCTGTCCGGGCAGGTCCACGCCGAAGGCGATCCGGCCGACCGCCATCACCAGGAGGGCCGAGCCGAGCGCGGCGGCGCCGTGCAGCGCGATCTGCGCGCCGAGCAGCGCGGAGGGGCGTACGGGGGTGGTGGACAGCCGGCGCAGGATGCCGCGTTCGCGGTAGCCGGTGAGGACGGGCGGCATCGACTGGATCCCGGCCATGATCATGGCGAGGAGGACGGAGACGGGGACGTAGAGGTCGATGACGCGGCGGCCACCGAGGTTCTCGTCGGGGTTCCGGAAGGACGGGACCAGTCCCAGGATCGTCATGAGGACGGTCGGGAACACCAGGATCCAGAACAGGCTGCCGGGTTCGCGCAGGAAGAGGCGGGTCTCGGCGCGCAGGACCGCGCGCAGCGGCCCGGCGGACGCGGTACGGGGCGCGGGGGCGGGGTGCGTGGTGGTCATGTCAGGCCGCCTGTCCGGTCGGGCCGCGCCCCTCGGCGGCGGCGGGGTGTTCGGTGAGGTCGAGGAAGGCGTCGTCGAGGGTGGCCTCGGTGACGCGGAGCCGGTGGGCGGTGACCCGGAGCCGGGCGAGCAGGGAGACGACGGCGTTGACGGTCTCGTCGGTGCCGTGGATGACGAGGCGCCCGTCGTCGTTCTCACGGGAGACCGTGCCGGGCAGGGCGGCGAGTTCGGCCTCGGGCAGCGGCTCGGAGGGGGTGAAGGCGATCGTGGTGGAGCGGCCGGCGCCGGCGATCAGTCCGGCCGGGGTGTCGAGGGCGGCGATCCGGCCCCGGTCGATGACGGCGACCCGGTCGCAGAGCCGCTGGGCCTCCTCCATGAAGTGGGTGACCAGCAGGACGGTGACCCCGCCGTCCCGGATGGACTCGATGAGCTGCCAGGTCTCGCGGCGGGCCCGGGGGTCGAGCCCGGTGGTCAGCTCGTCCAGGACGACGATCCGGGGCGCGCCGACCAGCGCGAGGGCGATGGAGAGCCGCTGCTTCTGGCCGCCGGAGAGCCGGGCGTAGCGGGTGGTCAGCCGGGTGTGCAGCCCGAGGCGTTCGGCGAGCGGGCGCCAGTCGGCGGGGCGCGGGTAGAAGGAGGCGTACAGCTCCAGGGCCTCGCCGACGGTGATCTTCGGCTGGAGTTCGCTCTGCTGGAGCTGGGCGCCGAGCAGCAGGGCGACCCGGTCGTGGTCGGCGACGGGGTCGAGCCCGGCGACCCGGACCGTGCCGCTGTCGGGGGTCCGCAGCCCTCCGACGCACTCGGCGGTGGTGGTCTTGCCGGCGCCGTTGGGTCCGAGGATCCCGAAGATCTCCCCCTCCTCGACGGTGAAGCCCACCCCGTCGACGACGGCGCGACCCGCGTAGGACTTGCGCAGTGCGTCCACTTCGATGATTGCCATACGGGGAGCCTCGCGGGCCGGGGCCCGTCCCGGTATCCGCCATCGCGCTCGGACCGGCATCGTCCGATCGGTTGACCCGGGGCTACGACCGGGGCGCGGCGGGGGCGCGGGGGCCGGAAAAGCACGTGAAGGATGTCAGTGCCGAAACGTAGGCTCGCTCCTGATGCCCGAAAAAGATGCAGTGCCCAAGGATCGGTCCGCCGCACGTTCGCTGCTGCGGCTGTGGCCGTATGTGAGGCCCGTGCGGATCCGTCTGTCCGGTGCCGCCCTGATAGCGATCGCCGCCTCCTGCGTAGGTCTGGTGATCCCCCTCGTGCTGAAGTGGATCGTCGACGGTCCGGTCGCGGACCGGGACCCGGGCGGGGTGTGGCTCGGGGCGCTGTACCTGCTGCTGCTCGGCGTCGCGGAGGCGGTCCTGTTCGGGGTGCGGCGATGGATGGTGGCGCGTCCGCTGGCCGGGGTCGAGGCGGCGATGCGGGCGGACCTCTACCGCCATCTGCAACGGCTGCCGGTGGCCTTCCACGACCGCTGGTCCTCGGGGCAGTTGCTGTCGCGCGGCACCACGGACCTGATGCTGCTGCGGATGTTCCTGGCCTTCCCGCTCACCTTCCTGCTGGTCAACGCCACCACCATCCTCGTCGGCTTCGTGATCCTGCTGCTCCAGGAGTGGACGCTGGGGCTGGTGCTGATGGTGCCGGTGATTCCGCTGGTGATCATCTGCTCGTTCTTCGAGGCGAAGTACTCGGTGGTGGCACGGCGCGCCCAGGACCAGGTGGGCGATCTGACGACGGTGGTCGAGGAGAGCGTGCTCGGCATCCGCATCGTCAAGGGCTTCGGCCGCCACCGCAGCCAGGCGCGGGCCTTCCGGGCGCTGTCCGGGCGGCTGCGCACCACGGAGCTGGTCAAGGCGCGGCTCCTCGCGGGCATCTGGGCCCTCATCACGACCATCCCGGAGCTGGCGATCGGCGCGGCACTGGTGCTCGGCACGGTCGAGGTCGCGGACGGCGGCCTGTCCGCCGGCACCCTGGTCGCCTTCCTCTCCACGGCGCTGGCGCTGCGCTGGCCGGTGGAGTCGATCGGCTTCCTGCTGGCGATGAGCCAGGAGTCCGCGACGGCGACGGAGCGGTTCTTCGAGGTGATGGACGTGGCGGAGGAGCGGGAGACGGCCGGGGGCGGAAGGCCGGAGTCCGGGACCGTCGCACCGGGCCCCGCCGAGGACTCCGACGCCGGCGGGATGGTCTTCGAGGGCGTCGAGTTCCGCTACCCGGACGCGGCGGAGGGCTCCCCGCCGGTCCTCGCCCGCATCGATCTGCGGATCCGTCCGGGCGAGACGATGGCGCTGGTCGGGGCGACCGGCTCCGGCAAGACGACGCTCACCGCGCTCGTGCCCCGGCTGCACGAGGCGACGGCCGGCCGGATCACGCTGGACGGCGAGGACATCACCGCCATGCCGCGCGAACGGCTGCGCTCGCTGGTCTCGGTGGCCTTCGAGGAACCGACGCTCTTCTCGGCGAGCGTCGGGGAGAACGTGCTGATGGGCACGGCGGACGGGGGCGAGGAGGAGCTGCGGCGCGCCCTGTCGGTCGCCCAGGCCGACTTCGTCCACGAGCTGCCGCAGGGCACCGCGACCCAGGTCGGGGAGCAGGGGCTGAGCCTGTCCGGCGGTCAGCGCCAGCGGCTCGCCCTGGCCCGCGCGGTCGTCGGCGAACCGCGGTTCCTGGTGCTGGACGATCCGCTCTCCGCCCTCGACGTGCACACGGAGGCGCTGGTCGAGGCCGCGCTGCGGCGGGTGCTGGCGCGGACGACGGCCATCGTGGTCGCCCACCGCCCGTCCACGGTGATGCTGGCGGACCGGGTGGCGCTCCTGTCGGAGGGCCGGATCAGCGCGGTGGGCACGCATCAGGAACTGCTGCGCGACAACGCCGAGTACGCCTGGCTGATGTCGGGCGCCGACGGCGAGGAACGTACCGGGCCGTCCCGCGAGGACGACCCGGCCGAGGACGCACAGGACGCGCGGGGCACCGACGCCCCGGCCGGGAAGGGCACCACCCGATGACCAGCACCACCACGGGCCGGCCGGCCGCACCGGACGGCGACGGAGGCGACGACGGGACCTGTACGGCGGCGCCCCCGGCACACGGGGACGGCCCTGCGCCCGCACCGGCCGACGGCACGGCCGGGGCGGTGACGACGGGCGGGCACGAGGCGACGGCCGGCGGCACCGGCAGGGCGGAGCGCGGCGGCACGGAATCCGGCGGACCCGCCGGTGACCCCTTCGACCGTGACGACCTGCCCGCCCCGCGCGGTGCCACGGGCGCGCTGCTGCGCTCGCTGCTGCGGCCGATGCGCGGGCGGGTCGCCCTGGCGGCGCTGTACCTGCTGGTCCAGCAGGCGGCGGTGCAGGCCGGTCCGCTGATCGTGGCGTACGCGATCGACAGCGGGGTGCCCGCGTTCCGGGACGAGGACTACGGACCGCTGATCGCGGTGGCGATCGGCTACGCGCTCTGCTCGGCCGGTGCCGGGGCCCTGCAGTACGCGTTCATCCGGGGCGCGGCGCGGGTCAACCAGGACGTGCTGCTGGATCTGCGCGGCCGGATCTTCCGGCACGCGCAGGCGCTCAGCGTGGACTTCCACGAGCGCTACACCTCGGGACGGCTGATCTCCCGGTCGACCACCGATGTGGAGTCGCTGCGGGAGCTGCTGAGCGAGGGGCTCCAGGAGCTGATCGGCGTCGTCCTCTCCTTCGTCTCCATCTCGCTGATGCTGCTCTGGCTGGACCTCGCCACGGGCGCGGTCGCCGTGCTGTCGTTCGTCCCGCTGTATCTGCTGGTGCGGCTCTACCAGCGCCGGGCGGCCGTCATCTTCGCGGGCCGGTCGACGGCGATCGCCGCGGTCATCGTGAAGTTCGCGGAGACGATGAACGGAATCCGGCCGGTCCAGGCGTTCCGCCGGGAGCGCGTCAACGACGAGGTCTTCCGGGCGCTGAACGAGACGCACGAGCGCACCAACGGCGACGCGATGCTGGAGAACGCCCGCTATGTCGTCGGCTCGCGGCTCGTCGCCAACACCGCGGTGGCCGGGATCGTGCTGTGGGGCGCGTACCGCGTGGCCTCCGGGGATCTGGCGCTCGGTGTGCTGGCCGCCGTCGTGCTGTATCTGCGCCGGCTGTACGACCCGATCGACCGGCTCAGCATGTTCCTGAACTCCTACCAGTCGGCGGCGGCCTCGCTGGAGAAGATCGCGGGCCTGCTGGCCCAGACGCCCTCGGTCCCCGAGGCGGCCGACCCCCGCGAGCTGCCGGAGCGTTCCGGTGGACTGCCGGGCCGCGAGGTGGTCTTCGACGCGGTGGGCTTCTCCTACCGTACGGGCGGCGAGGTGCTGCCCCGCTTCGATCTGACGGTGCCGGCCGGGCAGACGGTCGCCGTCGTCGGCTCGACGGGTGCGGGCAAGTCGACGCTGGCCAAGCTGCTGGCCCGGTTCTACGACCCGACCGAGGGCCGGGTCCTGCTGGACGGCACCGACCTGCGCGATCTGGCCACGCCGGAGCTGCGGCGCGGGGTGGTGATGGTGACGCAGGAGGCGTTCCTGTTCTCCGGGACGGTCGCGGAGAACATCGCGATCGGCCGCCCGGACGCGAGCCGGGCGGAGATCGAGCGGGCCGCGAAGGCGATCGGCGCCCATGACTTCATCGCGGGCCTGCCGGACGGCTACGACACGGACGTGCGCAAACGCGGCGGCCGGATCTCGGCCGGCCAGCGCCAGCTGGTCGCCTTCGCGCGGGCGCTGCTCGCCGATCCGGCGGTCCTGATCCTGGACGAGGCGACCAGTTCGCTGGACATCCCCGGCGAACGGGCGGTGCAGCGGGCCATGGACACCGTGCTGCACGGCCGGACCGCCGTCGTCATCGCGCACCGGCTGTCGACCGTCGAGATCGCCGACCGCGTCCTGGTCATGGAGCACGGCCGCATCGTCGAGGACGGGACGCCCGCCGAACTGATCGGCGGCACGGGCCGTTTCGCGGGCCTGCACCGCGCCTGGCGGGAGAGCCTGGCGTAGCGCGTGCGGACGCCCCGGCCGCGCACGCGGCCGGGGCGTCGCCGTGTGCGCGGAACGCGCCATGCCGCCGGCCCGTCTCGACTGGTGGGAACATCCCCCTTCTTCACACGCCCTTCGCACACGACACAAACGGCGCCACCCCCGCCGCTGGCTCCGCTTTCGGGATTCCGGGCCCCCGGAAGGCCGTGCGGTGATGATCGGCGAAACGTCCGCTTAACGAACATGAGCCATCCGACAACGGACGAATTCCGGCCAACTTGTTGACGCGGTCCTGACAGGACATGCGTGCGGCTGACACTCTTCACCCCGTTCTGCGCTTGCCTGCTCTGCCCGGACGGTCACCCAGCCGCCGGTACCCCCCTCGCAGAAGGAGTTCCGCGTGAGATCCACGCACAGCCGTCGTACCGCGACCGGTGCTCTCATAGCCGCAGCAGCCCTCCTCGCCGTCGGCGTCCAGGGCACCACGGCCACGGCGACGCCGTCGGACCGCGCCCAGGCCGCGGCCCCCACGTCGCAGGCCCGCCCCGGCGCCCTGCCCAAGCAGCTCTCCCCGTCCCAGCGCGCCGAGCTGATCCGGGAGGCGACCGCCAACCGCGCGGCCACCGCCAAGGAGCTGGGCCTCGGCTCGCAGGAGAAGCTCGTCGTCCGGGACGTCGTCCAGGACAACGACGGCACCACGCACACCCGCTACGAGCGCACCTTCGCCGGGCTGCCGGTCCTCGGCGGCGACCTGGTCGTCAAGGAGTCCCCGGCCGGCGCCACCCAGAGCGTCTCCAAGGCGTCCCGGGTGACCTCCGCGCAGCTCAAGGCCGTCGACACCACGGCCGACGTGGCCCCGGCCGCCGCCGAGAAGCAGGCCGTGGGCCTCGCCAAGGCGGACGGCTCCTCGCGGACCGCGGCCGACAAGGCGCCCCGCAAGGTCGTCTGGATGGCCTCGGGCACCCCGCAGCTCGCCTACGAGACCGTCGTCGGCGGCCTCCAGGAGGACGGCACCCCCAACGAGCTGCACGTCGTCACCGACGCGAGCAGCGGCGCCAAGCTCTTCGAGTGGCAGGCCATCGAGAACGGTGTCGGCAACACGCAGTTCAGCGGCCAGGTCACGCTGAACACCTCGGGGTCGTACAACCTCACCGACACCACGCGCGGCAACCACAAGACGTACAACCTGAACCACGGCACGTCCGGGACCGGAACGCTCTTCTCCGGCTCCGACGACGTCTGGGGCGACGGCACCCCGAGCAACCCGGAGACCGCGGCGGCGGACGCCCACTACGGTGCGGCCGAGACCTGGGACTACTACAAGAACGTCCACGGCCGGACCGGCATCAAGGGCGACGGCGTCGGTGCGTACTCCCGCGTCCACTACGGCAACAACTACGTCAACGCGTTCTGGTCGGACAGCTGCTTCTGCATGACGTACGGCGACGGCAGCGGCAACGCGGCCCCGCTGACCTCGCTTGACGTCGCGGCCCACGAGATGAGCCACGGTGTCACGTCCAACACCGCCGGTCTGGTCTACAGCGGCGAGTCGGGTGGCCTCAACGAGGCGACCAGCGACATCTTCGCCACCGCCGTCGAGTTCTACTCGAACAACTCGTCCGACCCGGGTGACTACCTGATCGGCGAGGAGATCGACATCAACGGCGACGGCACCCCGCTGCGCTACCAGGACAAGCCGAGCAAGGACGGCGCGTCCAAGGACTCCTGGTACTCGGGCATCGGCAACATCGACGTGCACTACTCGTCGGGTCCGGCCAACCACTTCTTCTACCTCCTGTCGGAGGGCAGCGGCGCCAAGACCATCAACGGCGTCAACTACGACTCCCCGACCTCCGACGGCCTGCCGGTGACCGGCATCGGCCGCGCCAAGGCCGAGCAGATCTGGTTCAAGGCGCTCAGCACCAAGTTCACCTCGACCACCAACTACGCGGCGGCCCGCACCGGGACGCTGGCGGTGGCCGGTGAGCTGTACGGCACGACCAGCGCCGAGTACAAGTCCGTGGCGGACGCGTGGGCCGCGATCAACGTCGGCTCGCGGCCGGGCGGCGGCACCGACCCGGGCACCGGCAAGGTCTTCGAGACCAAGACCGCCGTCACCATCCCCGACGCCGGTGCGGCCGTCACCAGCTCGGTCGCCGTCACCGGCATCACCGGCAACGCCCCGAGCGCCCTCAAGGTCGGCGTGGACATCACCCACACCTACCGCGGCGACCTGGTCATCGACCTCGTCGCCCCGGACGGGTCCACGTACCGGCTGAAGAACTCCTCGAGCAGCGACTCCGCCGACAACGTCCAGACGACGTACACCGTCAACGCCTCCTCCGAGGTCGCGAACGGCACCTGGAAGCTCAAGGTCCAGGACGTCTACTCGGGCGACACCGGGAAGATCAACAGCTTCAAGCTGACCTTCTGATCCGGACGCCGGACACGCACCACCGCTGACACGACGCGGCCGTCCGGGAGGAGCCCCCTCCTCCCGGGCGGCCGCGCGCGTGCTCAGCGCATCAGCACCCCCGCGCCCTCCCCCGTCGCCGCCGTCGGCTGGGCCACCAGGCCCAGCTCCGCGCCGTCGGCCAGCAGCCGGTGGGCGGGCAGAACCCGCACGGTGTAGCCGTAGGGGCCGGTGCGGTCCAGGGTGAGCGGGCCCTCGTACAGCCAGCGGCCCTCCAGGTCCTGACCGCCCGCCGGCTTCAGCGGGAAGACCTGGCTGTCGACGATCGCGTCGGCGGAGTCGACCCGCCCGGCCACCGCCTGCACCTCGACCTCGTCCGGCTCCAGCAGGCCGAGGCTGATCCGCACCCGCAGCGCCAGGGTGGAGCCCAGCTCGGCGGTGCCGCCGGAGGAGGCGTGCGGGGTCACCGCCTCGACGTGGTCGACGGCCACCCCCGGCCAGGCCGCCCTGACCCGGGCCTTCCAGCCGGCCAGTTCGCGCGCGGCCCTCCCGTCCAGGGCGCGCCCGGCCAGCGCGGCCGGGGTGTAGAGCCGCTCCACGTACTCCCGGACCATGCGGTCGGCGAGGACCTTGGGGCCCAGGGCCCCCAGGGTGCGGCGGACCATCTCGATCCAGCGTCCGGGCAGCCCGTCCTCGTCCCGGTCGTAGAAGCGCGGGGCGACCCGGTCCTCGATCAGCTCGTAGAGCGCGCCCGCCTCCAGGTCGTCGCGCCGGTCCTCGTCCAGCGCGGAGCCGTCGGCGGTGGGGATGGCCCAGCCGAAGTCCGGCTCGAACCACTCGTCCCACCAGCCGTCCAGGACCGAGAGGTTGAGGCAGCCGTTGAGGGCCGCCTTCATCCCGCTCGTCCCGCAGGCCTCCAGCGGGCGCAGCGGATTGTTCAGCCAGACGTCGCAGCCCGGGTAGAGCTTCTGGGCCATGGCCATCCCGTAGTCGGGCAGGAAGACGATCCGGTGCCGCACCCGGGGGTCGTCGGCGAACCGGACCAGCTCCTGGACCAGGCGCTTGCCGCCGTCGTCGGCGGGGTGCGCCTTTCCGGCCACGACGATCTGGATCGGCCGCTGCGGATGCAGGAGCAGTCCGCGCAGCCGGTCCCGGTCGCGCAGCATGAGCGTCAGCCGCTTGTACGAGGGCACCCGGCGTGCGAAGCCGATGGTGAGGACGCCGGGGTCCAGGACCCCGTCGATCCAGCCGAGTTCGGCGGACTGGGCGCCCCGGCTGCGCCAGGAGGCGTGCAGCCGCTGCCGGACCTCGGCGACCAGCTGTTCGCGCAGGGTGCGGCGCAGCTCCCACAGCCGCCGGTCCGGGACGTCCGCGACGGCGTCCCAGCGGCCGGGTTCGGACGCGGACTCGGCGCGCAGCCGGTAGACCTCGGGGGCGACCCAGGTCGGTGCGTGGACGCCGTTGGTCACGGAGGTGATCGGCACCTCCGGGGGGTCGAATCCCGGCCACAGCCCGGCGAACATCTCCCGGCTGACCTCGCCGTGCAGGGTGGAGACGCCGTTGGCGCGCTGGGCGAGCCGCAGGCCCATCACCGCCATGTTGAAGACGCCGGGGTCGCCGCCCTCGTAGGTCTCGGTGCCCAGCCGCAGCACGCGGTCGGCGGGGACGCCGGGGAGTTCGCCGTCGTCGCCGAAGTGCCGGGCGACCAGCTCGCGGTCGAAGCGGTCGATTCCGGCCGGGACCGGGGTGTGGGTGGTGAAGACGGTGCCCGCCCGGACGGACTCCACGGCGGCGTCGAAGTCGAGCCCGTCGCCGGACAGCTCGCGGATCCGTTCGAGGCCGAGGAAGCCGGCGTGGCCCTCGTTGGTGTGGAAGACCTCGGGCCCGGGGTGGCCGGTGAGCCGGCAGTAGGTGCGCACCGCGCGCACCCCGCCGATGCCCAGCAGTATTTCCTGGAGCAGCCGGTGCTCGCTGCCGCCGCCGTAGAGCCGGTCGGTGACCTCGCGTTCGCCGGGGGCGTTGTCCTCGACGTCGGAGTCGAGCATCAGCAGCGGCACCCGGCCGACCTGGGCCTGCCAGATCTGGGCGTGCAGGGTGCGGCCGCCGGGCAGCGAGAGCACCACCTGGCTCGGGGTGCCGTCGGCCTCGCGCACCAGGGTGACAGGGAGTTCGTTGGGGTCGAGGACGGGATAGTGCTCCTGCTGCCAGCCGTCCCGGGTCAGGCTCTGGCGGAAGTAGCCGTGGCGGTAGAGCAGTCCGACGCCGATCAGCGGGACGCCGAGGTCGCTGGCGGCCTTGAGGTGGTCGCCGGCGAGGATGCCGAGGCCGCCGGAGTACTGCGGCAGGGCGGCGGTCACCCCGAACTCGGGCGAGAAGTAGGCGACGGCGGCGGGCAGCCGCTCGCCGGCCTCCTGCCGCTCCTGGTACCAGCGGGGGCCCTCCAGATAGGCCCGCAGATCGGCGGACGCCTCGGCCAGCCGGTGCAGGAACGGCTCGTCCCCGGCCAGTTCGGCCAGGCGCGCGGCCGAGACGGAACCGAGCAGCCGCACGGGGTCGCACTCCGCGCTCCGGCCGGCCGCCGGGTCGACGGCCTGGAACAGCTCACGGGTCTCGGTATGCCAGGACCAGCGCAGGTTGCGTGCCAGGTCGCTGAGCGGTCGAAGGGGATCGGGGAGGACGGGACGCACGGTGAAACGACGAATGGCCTTCACGTATCCCACCTTTACAGGGCACGTACGGATCCGAGCGGACGCACCACGGTGTGCGCCGCTCCGTCACCCTCGACGGTAGTGGCGCGCGGGGCGCACCGGCCACGGCGCGCGGACGGCCCGGTGGTGCGACCCGGTGGGCGGGGCCCGTGGCACTCCGGCCCCGTACGCCTCACTCGCGGATCCAGACACATCCGGCACAGGCGTTATGGCCGATTCCTTCCCCTCGTGCGGCCTTGTGGGCCTTCGCGCCACAGGGAAAGCTGCCGTGTGGCGCCCGACCCACCCCGCGTGTGCCGGTTCCGCGCAGTCCCGCGCATGCGCGGCGGAGCCCGGCGCATTCAGAACGAAACACCTACGCCCGAGTAGTTAACACCTCACCGGATTGGCCCACCGACTTCCGTGGGAAGGCTTCTCCGGTACCCGGAACGAATGCCTCCCGACGACTGCCGAGAACGTCCCGCCCCCGTCTCGTACGTGATTCGGCCGCGGCCGTTCGGTGATCCGCCCGGCGGTTTCGTATGCAATCCGCGCGGACCCCGTGCGCATTCGTCCCTGCCCGTGCACCACACCCCACCGCGGCCATTCGAGTGCTCTTCGAGTGAACGCGGACAGGAGCGGCCATGCCCACACCCCATCAGTCATCGGCGGAGCGGCTAGAAAGGACCGAAACCCACCGTCGCGGCGCACGCAATCCGCTTTCCGCGCCGGTCGTGCGCCCCGCCGAGCCCGTTCCCCCGTCCCCAGGTGATTCCATGATCGGTCGCATTCCCGTCCTCGACGTCCGTCCGCTCGTCGACTGCGGCAGAAGGCCCGCCAAGGCCGTCTGCGGCGAGACCTTCGAGGTCACGGCGACCGTCTTCCGCGAGGGCCATGACGCGGTCGCGGCCAATGTGGTGCTGCGCGGTCCGAAGGGGCGTCCGGGCCCCTGGACGCCGATGCGCGAGCTGGCTCCGGGCACCGACCGCTGGGGCGCGGAGGTGACCCCGGACGCCGAGGGCCGCTGGACGTACACCGTGGAGGCATGGAGCGATCCGGTCGCCACCTGGCTCCACGCGGCGCGGATCAAGGTGCCGGCCGGGATCGACACCGCGCTCGTCCTGGAGGAGGGCGCCGCGCTGTACGAGCGGGCCGCCGCCTCCGTGCCCAAGCGCGACGGCCGGGAGGCCGTGCTGGCCGCCGCGGACGCGTTGCGCGACACCTCCCGTCCGGCCGCCGCCCGGCTGGCCGCAGCGCTGGCCCCCGAGGCGGCGGCCGCGCTCGGCCGGCATCCGCTGCGCGACCTGGTCACCCGCTCCCGGCCGCATCCGCTGGTCGTCGAGCGCCGGCGCGCGCTGTACGGCTCCTGGTACGAGCTGTTCCCGCGCTCGGAGGGGGCCAGGATCGAGCCGGCCGCGCCCGCCCGCAACGGCCGCAGGGGTGCCGAGGACGGGGGCGCCGCAGCCCCGCCACGTCCCCGGATCATCAGCGGCACCTTCCGCACGGCGGCCGAGCGGCTGCCCGCGGTCGCCGCCATGGGCTTCGACGTGGTCTATCTGCCGCCCATCCACCCCATCGGCACCACGCACCGCAAGGGCCCCAACAACGCGCTGTCCGCCGGGCCCGGGGACGTCGGCGTGCCGTGGGCGGTCGGTTCGGCCGAGGGCGGGCACGACGCGGTCCACCCGGACCTCGGCACGCTGGAGGACTTCGACCACTTCGTCGCGACGGCCCGCACCCTGCGGATGGAGATCGCCCTGGACTTCGCGCTCCAGTGCTCCCCGGACCATCCCTGGGTGGAGAAGCACCCGGAGTGGTTCCACCACCGGGCGGACGGCACGATCGCCTATGCGGAGAATCCCCCGAAGAAGTATCAGGACATCTATCCGATCGCCTTCGACGCGGATATGCCGGGCATTGTCGCGGAGAGCGTGCGCATCCTGCGTTTCTGGATGGACCGCGGAGTGCGGATCTTCCGCGTCGACAATCCGCACACCAAGCCGGTGGTCTTCTGGGAGAAGGTCATCGCCGACATCAACGGAACCGATCCGGATGTCGTCTTCCTGGCCGAGGCGTTCACCCGCCCCGCGATGATGCGGACCCTCGGCGCGATCGGATTCCAGCAGTCGTACACGTACTTCACCTGGCGCAACACCCGGCAGGAACTCACCGACTACGTCAACGAACTGGCCGGTGAATCCGCCTCTTTCATGAGGCCCAATTTCTTCGTGAACACCCCCGACATCCTTCCCGGATATCTCCAGGAGGGCGGCAGGCCGGCCTTCGAGGCACGGGCGGTGCTCGCGGCGACGCTCTCCCCGTCCTGGGGGGTGTACGCGGGGTTCGAGCTGTGCGAGAACACCCCGCTCCGCAGCGGCAGTGAGGAGTACCTCGATTCGGAGAAGTACGAGATCCGGCCCAGGGACTGGGAAGCCGCCGAGCGGGAGGGCCGTTCGCTCGCCCCGCTCCTCACCTCACTGAACCGGATCAGGCGCCGGAATCCGGCGCTCCAGCAACTGCGCGACGTGCACTTCCACGCCTCCGACAACGACGCGCTGATCGTGTACAGCAAGCGCTCCGGTGCCAACACCGTCCTGACCGTCGTCAATCTGGACCCGCACCACACCCAGGAGGCGACCGTCTCGTTGGACATGCCGCGACTCGGCCTCGAACGGCACGAGAGCGTGCCGGTGCGCGACGAGCTCACCGGCGCTTCCTATCACTGGGGCAGGACCTTCTATGTGCGCCTGGAGCCGGGCGTCACGCCCGCGCACATCGCCGTCCTGCGACCGTCCCCGCCGACCGGAGGGTCACCCACACCATGATCGTCAACGAGCCCGTCCACGACACGTTCGAGGACACCCCGGCCAAGGACCGCGATCCCGACTGGTTCAAGCGCGCCGTCTTCTACGAAGTCCTCGTCCGGTCCTTCCAGGACTCCAACGGCGACGGCATCGGAGACCTGAAGGGACTCACCGCCAAGCTGGACTACCTCCAGTGGCTGGGCGTCGACTGCCTCTGGCTGCCGCCGTTCTTCAAGTCGCCGCTGCGCGACGGCGGTTACGACGTCTCCGACTACACCGCGGTCCTGCCGGAGTTCGGCGACCTCGCCGACTTCGTCGAGTTCGTCGACGCCGCCCACCAGCGCGGGATGCGCGTGATCATCGACTTCGTCATGAATCACACCAGCGACCAGCACGAATGGTTCCAGCAGTCCCGGAGCGATCCCGACGGCCCGTACGGCGACTACTACGTCTGGGCCGACGACGACAAGCAGTTCCAGGACGCCCGGATCATCTTCGTGGACACGGAGACGTCCAACTGGACCTTCGACCCGGTGCGCAAGCAGTACTACTGGCACCGGTTCTTCTCGCACCAGCCCGATCTCAACTACGAGAACCCGGCGGTGCAGGAGGAGATCATCTCCGCGCTGCGCTTCTGGCTGGACCTCGGCATCGACGGCTTCCGGGTCGACGCGGTGCCGTACCTCTACCAGCGCGAGGGCACCAACTGCGAGAACCTGCCCGAGACCCACGGGTTCCTCAAGCGGGTCCGCAAGGAGATCGACGCCAACTACCCGGACACCGTGCTGCTCGCCGAGGCCAACCAGTGGCCCGAGGACGTCGTCGATTACTTCGGCGACTACCGCACGGGCGGCGACGAGTGCCACATGGCGTTCCACTTCCCGGTGATGCCGCGCATCTTCATGGCGGTGCGGCGGGAGAGCCGCTACCCGGTCTCGGAAATCCTGGCCAAGACCCCGGCCATCCCCAAGAACTGCCAGTGGGGCATCTTCCTGCGCAACCACGACGAGCTGACCCTCGAAATGGTCACGGACGAAGAGCGCGACTACATGTACGCGGAGTACGCCAAGGACCCGCGGATGCGGGCCAACATCGGCATCCGCCGCCGGCTGGCGCCTCTGCTGGACAACGACCGCAACCAGATCGAGCTGTTCACCGCGCTGCTGCTGTCGCTGCCCGGCTCCCCGATCCTCTACTACGGGGACGAGATCGGGATGGGCGACAACATCTGGCTGGGCGACCGCGACGCCGTACGCACCCCGATGCAGTGGACGCCCGACCGCAACGCCGGGTTCTCCTCCAGCGATCCCGGGCGGCTCTACCTCCCCACGATCATGGATCCGGTCTACGGCTACCAGGTCACCAACGTCGAGGCGTCGATGGCCTCGCCGTCCTCGCTGCTGCACTGGACCCGGCGGATGATCGAGATCCGCAAGCAGAACCCGGCGTTCGGCCTGGGCACCTACAACGAACTGCCCTCCAGCAACCCGGCCGTACTCGCCTTCACCCGGGAGCACGGGGACGACCTGGTGCTGTGCGTGCACAACTTCTCGCGGTTCGCCCAGCCGACGGAGCTGGACCTGCGGTCCTTCAACGGGCGTCATCCGGTGGAGCTGATCGGCGGGGTGCGCTTCCCCGCCATCGGTCAGTGGCCCTACCTGCTGACGCTCGCCGGGCACGGCTTCTACTGGTTCCGGCTGCGCAAGGACGCGCCTCCGAGCTGACCCGCACGTCCCGTGCGGGGCGGTTTCCGCCGCCCCGCACGGGGCACGCTTCCCCCCATATCGAGCGCTTCCCCATGGTTACTGGATCTTCCTGGCGTTTCGATCACACCGAGTCGAGTCCGTACGGACCATCCTGACCCGACACGTCCCGCACAGCCGGACAGCCCATGCCGCAATCCGGGACACTCTTCGCATCCTGTGGTGTGCCCGGGGAAAGGACGCGATGCCATGTCGGAGGCTGCATCCGCTCAGGTCACCCTGGCGAACAGCACAGCCCTGCTCCCCTCCCTGGGGCCGCTGCTGCATTCATGGCTGCCCCGGCAGCGGTGGTTCGCGGGCAAGGGACACCCCATCACCGCCTTCTCGCTGGTCTCGGCGACCGAACTGCTGCCGGTGGCGGCGGACGGCGGCCCGGGGCTCCTGCACCTGCTGGTGCGGGCCCATCAGCCCACGATGCCGACCCAGCCGCCCGCCGACTGCTACCAACTCCTGCTCGGGGTGCGCGCCGCCCTGCCCCCGCTGCTGGCCCCCGCCCTCATCGGCCGCCCCGACCAGGGCCCGCTGGCCGGACTCACCGTCTACGAGGGGCTGCACGATCCCCGCCTGGCCGCACTGCTGCTGGAACGATTGCGCACCCCGGGCGGCCTCGGCGACCTGCGCTTCGCACGGGCGGCGGCGGTCCCCGAGGGCCTGGCCCCCCGGCTGCTGGACACCGAGCAGTCCAACTCCTCGCTGGTGTACGGCGATGCGTACATCCTCAAGGTGTTCCGGCGGGTCTTCCCGGGCACCAACCCGGATCTCGAACTGCCCCTCGCGCTCGCCCGCGAGGGGTGCGGGCGCGTCCCCGCTCCGGTCGCCTGGTTCGAGGCGGCCGGGGCCGAGCGGCTGACGCTCGGGGTGCTCCAGCCCTTCCTGCGGGACGCCGAGGACGGCTGGCAGCTCGCCCTGCGCGCGCTGGCCGCCGGGGACGACTTCACCACCGAGGCGTACGCCCTGGGCCGGGCCACCGCCGAGGTGCACACCGCGCTGGCGGCGGCGCTGCCCACCCCGGCCCTGCGCCGCTCGCAGACCGACCGGCTGGCCGCCGCGATGACGCGCCGGCTGGAGAGCGCCGCGCACGCGGTGCCCGAACTCGTGCCGTACGTCCCCGGGCTGCGCGCCGCCTTCGACGCGCTCGCCGCGCCGGGCGGTCCCGGAGCCGGCCGGCCCGCCCAGCGGGTGCACGGCGATCTCCATCTCGGCCAGGCCCTGCGCGGGACCGATGGTTTCTGGTCGCTGATCGACTTCGAGGGCGAGCCCGCCCGGCCGCTCACCGAACGCCGCACCCCGCAGCCGCCGGTGCGCGACATCGCCGGAATGCTCCGCTCCTTCGACTACGCGGCCCGCTCGCACCGGCCCTGGAACCCCGCGTGGGCGGCCCGCTGCCGGACCGCGTACTGCGACGGCTACGCCGCGTCGGCGGGCGTCGACCCGCGCGGCGAACCCGAGCTGCTGCGCGCCCACGAGACCGACAAGGCGGTCTACGAGGTGGTCTACGAGGCACGGCACCGGCCCGACTGGCTGCCGGTCCCGATGGCCGCGATCCGGCGGCTGGCCGCCGCGGCCGACGCGGACGCCGAGGCGGAAGCCGGGGCGGACGGGACCGCTGCCGGTGCCGAAGCCCCCGATACCGAAGCCGACGCCGAAGCCGGCTGATCCCCCCGGACGCCCGGACCCCCGCGCGCGCGTCCGCCCCGGGCTCCGGTCCCCTGTCCCGCCCGGCCCCCGACTCCCGCCCGCCCCGAGTCCCGAACCCCCGCACCGCCCGTCCGCGTCCTTTCGCCCTCACCCCCGAGGAGGCCGTCCCCGTGACCGCCCGCAAGCCGTCCCGCACAGCGTCCGAGACCGTTCCGCCGACCCCCGAGGCCCCGCTCCCCGCACCGCCGGCCGATCCCGCGGTGACCGACGCGGCCACCCCGGCCACCGCGACCGCCCCGGCGGCGGAGCCGGCCGCGACCGTCGCGACGAAGACCGCCGCGCCGGCCCGGCGGGGGAAGCGGGCCGCGCCGCCCCGGCCGCGCGGCGCCGGGAAGCAGGGGGTCCGCGAGGCCCCGGCGCTCGACCCCGGGGACCGGGCCCGGCTGCTGGCCGGCGAGCACCACGCCCCGCACGATCTGCTCGGCGCCCACCAGGTACGCGGCGGGGTCGCCATCCGGGTGCTGCGCCCCTTCGCCCGCACGGTGACCGTGCTCGCCAAGGGGCTGCGGACGCAGCTCCACGACGACGGGGACGGGCTGTTCTCCGGGCTGCTGCCGATGCCGTCGGTCCCCGAGTACCAGCTGCTGGTGGCCTACGAGGACAACGAGATCGAGGTCCACGACCCGTACCGCTTCCTGCCCGCGCTGGGCGACCTCGATCTGCACCTGATCAGCGAGGGCCGCCACGAGGAATTGTGGACGGCGCTGGGCGCCCGGCCGATGGAGCACCAGGGCGTGGCCGGGACCCGGTTCACGGTGTGGGCGCCGAACGCCCGGGGCGTGCGGGTCAGCGGTGACTTCACCTACTGGGACAGCACCGGTTTCCCGATGCGTTCGCTGGGCTCCAGCGGGGTGTGGGAGCTGTTCCTGCCCGGAATCGGGGAGGGGGCGCTGTACAAGTTCGACATCTGCCGTCCGGACGGTTCGCACACGCTGCGCGCCGATCCGATGGCCCGGCACACCGAGGTCCCGCCGCGCAACGCCTCGGTGGTGACGGCCTCGCACCACGTCTGGCAGGACCAGGAGTGGATGGCGCACCGGGGCGACGTACCGGCGCACGAGGCGCCGTTCTCCGTCTACGAGGTGCATCTGCCGTCCTGGCGGCCGGGGCTGACCTACCGGCAGCTGGCCGAGCAACTGCCCGCGTACGTACGGGACCTGGGGTTCACGCATGTGGAGCTGATGCCCGTCTCGGAGCATCCCTTCGGCGGCTCCTGGGGCTACCAGGTGACCGGTTTCTACGCGCCGACCTCCCGGATGGGCTCCCCCGACGATTTCCGCTTCCTGGTGGACGCGCTGCACCGGGCCGGGATCGGGGTGATCGTGGACTGGGTGCCCGCGCACTTCCCGCGCGACGACTGGGCGCTCGCCGAGTTCGACGGGCGGCCGCTGTACGAGCACGCGGATCCGCGCCGGGCCGCGCATCCGGACTGGGGCACGCTGGAGTTCGACTACGGGCGCACCGAGGTGCGCAACTTCCTGGTCGCCAATGCCACGTACTGGTGCGAGGAGTTCCACATCGACGGGCTGCGGGTGGACGCGGTGGCCTCGATGCTCTATCTGGACTACTCCCGCGAGGAGGGACAGTGGGCGCCGAACGAGCACGGCGGCCGGGAGAACCTGGACGCGGTGGCCTTCCTCCAGGAGATGAACGCGACCGTCTACCGGCGCAACCCCGGGGTCGTCACGATCGCGGAGGAGTCCACCGCCTGGGACGGCGTGACCCGGGCCACCCACCACACCGGTCCGGGCGGCTTCGGCGGCCTCGGTTTCGGGCTGAAGTGGAACATGGGCTGGATGCACGACTCGCTGGAGTACGTGTCGAAGGAGCCGGTGCACCGCAAGTACCACCACAACGAGATGACCTTCTCGATGGTGTACGCGTACAGCGAGAACTACGTGCTGCCGATCTCGCACGACGAGGTCGTGCACGGCAAGCGTTCGCTCGTCGGCAAGATGCCCGGTGACTGGTGGCAGCAGCGCGCCAACCACCGCGCGTATCTCGGCTTCATGTGGGCGCATCCGGGCAAGCAACTGCTGTTCATGGGGCAGGAGTTCGCCCAGGGAGCGGAGTGGTCGGAGGGCCACGGCCCCGACTGGTGGCTGCTGGACCCGTCGTACGCGGCGGAGAGCGACCACCGGGGGGTGCGGACGCTGGTGGGCGAGCTGAACGCGGTGTACGCGCGGACGCCCGCGCTCTGGCAGCGGGACACGGTGCCGGAGGGCTTCTCCTGGGTGGACGGGGACGCGGCCGAGGACAACGTCTTCGCCTTCCTGCGCTTCGACGCGCACGGCGCCCCGCTGCTGGCGGTCTGCAACTTCTCGCCGGTGGTGCGGCACGACTACCGGATCGGGGTGCCGGAGGTGGACGGCGGCGCGGTCGCCTGGGCCGAGGTGCTGAACACCGACGAGGCCCGGTACGGGGGCAGCGACGTGCGCAACCCCGGGCCGCTGAAGCCGGAGCGGGTGGCCGCGCACGGCAGGCCGGGCAGTGTGCTGCTGACGCTGCCGCCGCTGGCGACGGTGTGGCTGCGGCCGGTGTGAGCCGGGCGGGGCGAAGCGGCCGGGCCCGCCCGGCCGCTTCGCCCGCGTTCAGACCCTGGCCGGCAGCACGTCCTCCAGCTCCTGGAGCAGGCGGCGCTTGGGGCGGGCGCCCACCATCGACTTCACCGGCTCACCGCCCCGGAAGACCATCAGGGTCGGCGTCGACAGCACGGCGTAGCGGGCGGTGGTCTCCGGGTTGTGGTCCACGTCGATCTGCACCACCTTGAGCCGGCCGCTCTCCTCCCCGGCGACCGCACCGAGCACCGGGGCCAGCTGCCGGCAGGGGCCGCACCAGTCGGCGGTGAACTCGACCAGGACGGGCAGCGCCTCTTCCAGCACCTCCCCGTCGAACGTCTCGTCGGTGACCTCGGCGACATTCTCGGCCTTCGGCATCCGTCATCCTCCCAGTTCGCATCGTGGTTCGGGGCCGCCCGGCAGCGCGGCGGACGCCTCCAGCTCGGCGCGGGCCAGCTGGGCCCCCACCTCCGCCCGGACCGTCCGCAGCTGTTCGATCAGCGTGTCCAGCTCCCCGAGCTTGCGGCGGTAGACGGCGAGCGAGGCCGGACAGGAGTCCCCGGCCGGATGGCCGGCACGCAGGCACTCCACGAAGGGCCGGGTCTCCTCCAGGTCGAACCCGAAGTCCTGGAGGGTCCGGATCTGCCGGAGCAGGCGCAGATCGCTCTCGTCGTAGGTGCGGTAGCCGTTCACCGCCCGCCGGGCGGGCAGCAGCCCCCGCGACTCGTAGTAGCGCAGCGTCCGCGTCGTCGTTCCGGCCCGTTCGGCCAGCTCCCCGATTCGCATGTCACGACGGTAGGCGTTGACGTGGACGTCAAGGCAAGCGCCGGGAACGCGGGTGGGGGCCGGTACGGATGTTCCGTACCGGCCCCCACGCGGTTCGCGCTACGCCTTGGCGAGCGAGGGCTGCTCCTCGCCGCCGTCACGGGCCCCGGGAACGTACGGCTCCGAGGGGCCCTCGTCCGTGATCATCTTCTCGTCGAAGGGCAGCGCCCCGGAGAGGACCCGGTCCACCCTGGCCCGGTCGATCTCCTTGGTCCAGGTGCCGACGAGCACCGTGGCCACGGCGTTGCCCGCGAAGTTGGTGAGGGCGCGGGCCTCGCTCATGAAGCGGTCGATGCCGACGATCAGGCCGACGCCGTCGACCAGTTCGGGGCGGTGCGACTGGAGGCCGCCGGCGAGGGTGGCGAGACCGGCGCCGGTGACGCCCGCCGCGCCCTTGGAGGCGATCACCATGAAGGCCAGCAGCGAGATCTGCTCGCCGACGCTCAGCGGGTCGCCGGTCGCGTTGGCGATGAAGAGCGAGGCCATCGTGAGGTAGATGGCGGTGCCGTCGAGGTTGAAGGAGTAGCCGGTCGGCACGGTGATGCCGACGACGGGCTTGCTGACGCCCATGTGCTCCATCTTCGCGATCAGCCGGGGCAGGGCCGATTCGGACGAGGAGGTGGAGAGGATCAGCAGGAACTCCCGGCCGAGGTACTTCAGCAGGGCGAAGATGTTCACCCCGGCCACCAGGCGCAGGATCGTGCCCAGCACCAGGAAGACGAAGAGCGCGCAGGTGACGTAGAAGCCGATCATGATGACGGCGAGGGACTTCAGCGCGTCCACGCCGGTCTCGCCCACCACGGCCGCCATCGCGCCGAAGGCGCCGACCGGGGCCGCCCACATGATCATGGCGAGGATACGGAAGACCAGGCGCTGGATGTGGCCGATGCCGCGCAGCACCGGTTCGCCGGCCGGGCCGAGTGCCTGGAGGGCGAAGCCCGCGAGCAGGGCGATCAGCAGGGTCTGGAGCACCTCGCCCTCGGTGAAGGCGGAGACGAGGGTGGTGGGGATGATGCCGAGCAGGAAGTCCACCGTGGACTCGCTCGCCCCGGACGCCTGCTTCTCGCCGGCGGCGCGGGCGGCCTCGGTGAGGTGGAGGCTGGAGCCGGGTTCCAGGATGTTGCCGACGACCAGGCCGATGGCCAGGGCGACGGTCGACATCACCAGGAAGTAGCCGAGGGCCAGTCCGCCGACGGCGCCGACCTTGGCGGCCTTGCGGACCGAGCCGACGCCGAGCACGATCGTGCAGAAGATGATCGGCGAGATCATCATCTTGATCAGGTTCACGAAGCCCGTGCCGATGGGCTTGAGCTCCACGGCGGCGTCCGGCGCGGCGAAGCCCACGAGGATGCCGAGGCCCACCGCCGCGATCACGGCAAGGTACAGATACTTGGTGCGGTCCGGCTTGGTGCGGTCCGGCTCGGTGGCGGCCTGTGCCACGGGGTCTCCTCGGGTCGTCCTTGTCCCTCCCCCGTCCCGGGGGTCCCGGCGACTATCCCGCCGCTTGTGACGCCGGTCACCCTTGCGTGCATTTCGTTCATACATTTTCGGCCAGGCAGACTGGGGCAATGCGCTTCCCCCGTACCCGCCCGCGCAGTCTCGCGGGGCAGCTCTTCGCCATGCAGGTGGTGCTGGTGGCGGCCGTGGTGGCGGGGTGCGCCTTCTTCGCGTACGTCTCCGGCCGGAGCCAGGCCGAGGAGACGGCCACCCGGCAGGTGCGGGCCGCCGCGCTGGCGATCGCGGCCTCGCCCTCGGTCCGGGAGGCGATCCGCACCCCGGACCCGTCCGCCGTGCTCCAGCCGTACGCGGAGCGGGTCCGCGAGGACACCCGGATCGCGTTCGTCACCATCATGGATCCCCGGCGGATCCGCTGGACGCACCCGGTCACGGAGCGGATCGGTGAGCCGTTCCTCGGCCACACCGCGCGGGCGCTGCGCGGCGAGACCTTCTCGGAGACGTACACGGGCACGCTCGGTCCGTCGATCCGGGTGGTCACGCCGATCCGCGACGGCGGCCGGATCGTGGGCCTGGTCAGCGCCGGCATCACGGTCGACCGGGTCTCCTCGCAGGTGCGGGCGCAGCTGCGGGCGCTGGGGCTGGCGGCGGGGGCGGCGCTGGCGCTCGGCGGGGCCGGCACGTACGTGATCAACGCCCGGCTGCGGCGGCACACCCACGGGATGAACGCCGCCGAGCTGAGCCGGATGCACGACTACCACGAGGCCACCCTGCACGCGGTGCGCGAGGGGCTGCTGATGCTGGACGGGCAGCGCAGGATCGCGCTCATCAACGACGCGGGGAGGGAGCTGCTGGGGCTGGCCCCGGGCACCGTCGGCCGCCGGGTGGCGGATCTCGATCTCCCGGCCCCGCTGACCGGGGCGCTGCTGGCCTCCGAGGAGCGGGTGGACGAGGTGCATCTGACGGCGGACCGGGTGATCGTGGTCAACACCCGTCCGGTGGTGGGCGGGGAGCGGCGCGGCACGGTGGTGACGCTGCGGGACCACACCGAACTCCAGGCGCTCTCCGGCGAGCTGGACTCCGAGCGGGGGTTCACGCGGGCGCTGCGCTCGCAGGCGCACGAGGCGGCGAACCGGCTGCACACCGTGGTCTCGCTGATCGAGCTGGGCCGGGCGGACGAGGCGGTCGGCTTCGCCACGGCGGAGCTGGAGCTGGCCCAGGCGCTGACCGACCGGGTCGTCGGGGCGGTCGCCGAACCGGTGCTCGCCGCGCTGCTGCTGGGCAAGGCGGCCCAGGCCAACGAACGGGGCGTGGAGCTGGTGCTGGCGGACGACAGCCTGATCGACGACGGGGCGCTGCCCCGCACGCTGCCGGGGCGGGACCTGGTGACGGTGCTGGGCAATCTGATCGACAACGCGGTGGACGCGGCGTCCGAGGCGGCGGCCGGTTCCCCCGCGCCCGGCGCCGTCCCGGAGCAGCGCGGCGCCCGGCGTCCGGCCCGCGCCCGGGTCACGGTGACCGCGCTGGCCGACGGCGGGGAGCTGCTGCTGCGCGTCGCGGACAACGGCGCGGGCGTGGCACCGGACGACGCGGACGAGGTGTTCCGCCGGGGCTGGTCGACGCACGGAGCGGGCCGGGGCCTCGGACTGGCGCTCGTGCGGCAGGCGGTGCACCGCAACGGCGGCTCCGTCACCCTGGAGCGGGGTCCGGACGGCGGCGCGGAGTTCACCGTGCGGCTGCCGCTGGACCGTGAGGGCGGCGTGCGGAAGGAGCCGGTGCGGTGATCCGGGTGCTGGTCGTGGAGGACGATCCGGTGGCGGCGGACGCCCATGAGCTGTACGTGAACCGGGTGCCGGGCTTCACGGTGGCGGCCGTGGCGCGTTCGCGGGCCGAGGCGGTGCGGGCGCTGGACCGGGTGCCGGTCGATCTGCTGCTGCTCGATCTCTATCTGCCCGACGGCCACGGGCTCCAGTTGCTGCGCGCGCTGCGGGCGTCCGGGCACGGGGCCGATGTGATCGCGGTGACCTCGGCCCGGGATCTGGCGGTGGTCCGCGAGGGGGTCTCGCTGGGGGTGGTGCAGTACGTGCTGAAGCCGTTCACCTTCGCCACCCTGCGGGACCGGCTGGCGCGCTACGCCGAGTTCCGGGCGGCTGCCGGCGAGGCGAGCGGGCAGGACGAGGTGGACCGGGCGCTGGCCTCGCTGCGCGCCCCGCACCCCGCCCGTCTGCCCAAGGGGCTCAGCGCCCCGACGCTGGCCTCGGTGACCCGGGTGCTGCGGGCCGCCCCGGACGGGGTGACGGCGTCGGCCGCGGGCGCGGAGCTGGGGATCTCGCGGATCACCGCGCGCCGCTATCTGGAGCACCTGGTGACGGCGGGCCGGGCGGTGCGCAGTCCGCAGTACGGCCAGGTCGGCCGCCCGGAGCTGCGCTACCGCTGGCTGGCCGAGGAGCGCTGAGGCCCGGGAAGGGGCGCCGGGCGGGGCCCCGGTCGCCGGGCTCCCCGCCCCGCCCACCGTCTGGACGTTCCTACGAGCCGTGAACCGGTGCGAACACACCGTATTCATATGACCCGTGACCTCCTACATTGGGGCCGTGCACCCCATTCCGCCGTTCAACGCCCCCGCCGCGCGCCGCCTGCGCGAGGCCCTGGGGATGGCTCCGGGCCATGTCGCCTACGGACTCGCCGCCCAGTACGGTCTGCGGATCAGCGCGGAGACGGTCGCCGCTTGGGAGCGGGGCCTCGCCCTGCCGACCGATTACGAACTCACCGCGCTGGCAGGGGTGTTGTGGTGCGCCCCGGGTGAACTGCTCACCGCCGCCCGGACCCTGCGCGAGCACCGGCTGGCCCGTGAGCTGACGGCGGACGAACTGGCCGCCCGGGTGGGGATGTCGACCGCCGCCTACCGGAAGATGGAGGAGGCGGGGCGCTGGCGGGGCAATGAGCGGCAGTCCGCCGCGCTGACCGAGGCGCTGGGGCTCACGGCGGCGGAGTTCGTCACCGCGTGCGGCCGGGACGAGGAACTGGCCGGGCTGCTGCGGAGCGCGGTGACGACCCGCTGGCAGGCGTACGTCCGCCCGGTGGCCAAGGCGGCCCCGCTGGACCGGTCCCTGATCCAGCCCGCGCTGGAGCGGCTGCACACCGACTACCAGGCGCTGATGGTCTCCACGCTGAGCTGGGGCGGCTCCGGCACCGAGGGGACGGCCGCGACGGGCGACGCCGGCCGGGCGTTCCTGGCGGGCATCGTGCCGCGGTTCTGGGAGGCGGTGGAGGCCCGGGGCTGAGGGCCGGCCGCGCGCGGCGTCCGGCCCTCGGATCCGGTCTAGAAAACCGACTCGGCCTCGTGCATCCGGTCCACGGGGACGGTCTTGAGCTGGGTGACCGCGTGGGCCAGCGGGACCATCTCGATGTCGTTGCCGCGCAGCGCGGTCATGTTGCCGAAGTCGCCCCGGTGGGCGGCCTCCACCGCGTGCCAGCCGAAGCGGGTGGCGAGGACGCGGTCGTACGCGGTGGGCGTGCCGCCGCGCTGGACGTGGCCGAGGATGACCGGCCGGGCCTCCTTGCCGAGCCGCTTCTCCAGCTCGACGGCGAGGCGGTTGCCGATGCCCTGGAAGCGCTCGTGGCCGTACTGGTCGATCTCGCCCTTGGCGTACGGCATGGAGCCCTCGGCCGGGTGCGCGCCCTCGGCGACGCAGATGACGGCGAACTTCTTGCCCCGGGCGAAGCGCTCCTCGACCATCTTGACCAGGTCCTCGACCTGGAAGCGCCGCTCGGGCAGGCAGATGCCGTGGGCGCCGCCGGCCATGCCGGACTCCAGCGCGATCCAGCCCGCGTGGCGGCCCATCACCTCGACGACCATGACCCGCTGGTGGGACTCGGCGGTCGTCTTCAGACGGTCTATGGCCTCGGTGGCGACGCCCACCGCGGTGTCGAAGCCGAAGGTGCGGTCGGTGGCGGAGATGTCGTTGTCGATGGTCTTCGGAACGCCGACGACGGGCATGCCCGCGTCCGAGAGCATGCGGGCGGCCGTCAGGGTGCCCTCGCCGCCGATCGGGATCAGCGCGTCCATGCCGTAGCGGCGGCTCAGCTCGGCGCAGTTCTCGGCGGCCTCGCGCAGCCGGTCGCGCTCCAGCCGGGCGGAGCCGAGGATAGTGCCGCCGCGGGCGAGGATGCCGCTGACCGCGTTGAGGTCGAGGGGGCGGAAGTGGCCGTCGAGGAGGCCCTTGAAACCGTCCTCGAAACCGATGACCTCGTCGCCGTGCCCGACGACGGCACGGTGCACGACCGAGCGGATCACGGCGTTCAGCCCTGGGCAGTCGCCGCCTGCGGTGAGAACTCCGATGCGCATCGTGCTGTATCTCCTGTTCGCTACCTCCGGGCAGGCCCCGGGGCCTGCCCGGATGCCGTACGGGCCGGGGCAACGGCATGCTCCCCCGTACCGTAAGTCGGGACGATTGTTCCACGCCGGGCGCGCACCCCGCGCTTCCGGCTGCTCCGGGGGCCTCCGGGACGGGCCCGGGAGCGGCCCCCCGGAGCCGCCCGCGGGGGCTTTCGTCCGGCGGGCGGCCCCTCCGCCCCCACGGGTATCGTCAAACGGGCGATATCCCATGAACCGGACATCGCGCCGGACCAGAGACGACGGGAGAGCACGCGTGACGCGCAGCGTGTACGTGACCGGGATCGACCGGGGAGACGGCCGCCAGGTCGTCGATCTGGGCGTCATGGAGCTCCTGACGCGGCAGGTGGACCGGGTCGGGGTGTTCCGGCCGCTGGTCCACGACGACCCGGACCGGCTGTTCGAACTGCTGCGGGCCCGCTACCGGCTCTCCCAGGACCCGGCGAGCGTCTACGGGCTGGACTACCACGACGCCTCCGCGATCCAGGCGGAACAGGGCACCGACGAACTCGTCTCGCGGCTCGTCGACCGCTTCCACCGGGTGGCCGCCGACTACGAGGTGGTGCTCGTCCTCGGCACCGACTTCGCCGCCACCCAGCTCCCCGACGAGCTGGCGCTGAACGCCCGGCTGGCCAACGAGTTCGGCGCCTCGGTGATCGCCGTCGTCGGCGGCCAGGACCAGAACGCCGCCTCGGTGCGGGCCGAGACCCGCAACGCCTACCGGGCGTACACCGGACACGGCTGCGAGGTGGTCGCGGTGGTCGTGAACCGGGTGGCCGCCCAGGACCGCGAGGAGATCGCCGAGCGGCTGACGGCCACGCTGCCGGTGCCGTGCTCGGTGCTGCCCGACGATCCCGCGCTCTCCGCGCCGACGGTCGCCCAGATCACCGCGGCGCTGGACGGCACGGTGCTGCTCGGGGACGATTCGGGGCTGGCCCGTGACGCGCTGGACTTCGTCTTCGGCGGCGCGATGCTGCCGAACCTGCTGAAGGCGCTGACGCCGGGGTGCCTGGTGGTGACGCCCGGGGACCGCTCGGACCTGGTGATCGGCTCGCTGGCCGCGCACAGCGCGGGCACCCCGCCCATCGCGGGGGTGCTGCTGACACTGGACGAGCGGCCCGGTGAGGAGATACTCACCCTGGCCGCGCGACTGGCGCCGGGCACCCCGGTCGTCTCGGTGGCCGGCGGCTCCTTCCCCACGGCCGGGGAGCTGTTCGCCCTGGAGGGCAAGCTGAACGCGGCGACCCCGCGCAAGGCCGAGACCGCGCTCGGACTCTTCGAGCGGCACGTCGACACGGCCGCGCTGCTGGACGGGATCTCGGTGGCCCGCAGCGGCCGGGTCACCCCGATGATGTTCGAGCACGAGCTGCTGGAGCAGGCCCGCGCGGACCGCCGCCGGGTGGTGCTGCCGGAGGGCACCGAGGAGCGGGTGCTGCGCGCCGCCGACGTGCTGACCCGGCGCGACGTCTGCGACCTCACTCTGCTGGGCGACCCCGACGCGATCCGCAAGAAGGCCGCGGACCTCGGCATCGATCTGGCCGCCACCCGGATCGTCGACCCGCAGACCTCGGAGCTGCGCCAGACCTTCGCCGAACGGTACGCGGAGCTGCGCGCGCACCGCGGGGTGACGGTCGAGCTGGCGTACGACGTCGTCGCGGACGTCAACTACTTCGGCACACTGATGGTCCAGGAGGGCCTGGCCGACGGCATGGTCTCCGGGGCCGTGCACTCGACGGCGGCGACGATCCGCCCCGCCTTCGAGATCATCAAGACCAAGCCGGACGCCTCGATCGTCTCCTCGGTCTTCTTCATGTGCCTGGCCGACAAAGTCCTGGTGTACGGCGACTGCGCGGTCAATCCGGACCCGGACGCCGCGCAGCTCGCGGACATCGCCGTGCAGTCGGCGGCCACTGCGGCCCGCTTCGGTGTGGAGCCGCGGATCGCGATGCTCTCGTACTCGACCGGGACCTCGGGCTCGGGCGCGGACGTGGACAAGGTGCGCGAGGCGACGGAGAAGGTGCGCGGGAGCCGGCCGGACCTGAGGATCGAGGGGCCGATCCAGTACGACGCGGCGGTCGAGCCGAGCGTCGCGGCGACGAAGCTGCCCGGTTCGGAGGTGGCGGGCCAGGCGACGGTGCTGATCTTCCCGGACCTGAACACCGGCAACAACACCTACAAGGCCGTGCAGCGCTCCGCCGGAGCCGTGGCCGTCGGCCCAGTGCTCCAGGGACTGCGCAAGCCCGTCAACGACCTGTCCCGGGGCGCGCTCGTCCAGGACATCGTCAATACCGTGGCCATTACGGCGATCCAGGCGCAGGGCGAGGAGTGACCCGCATGACCACCACCGAAGGCGTCCCGGCCGGCACCGGGGCGAGCCGGGTTCTCGTCCTGAACTCCGGCTCCTCGTCCGTGAAGTACCAATTGCTCGACATGCGGGACCGCTCCCGGCTCGCGACGGGCCTGGTCGAGCGGATCGGCGAGACGACCTCGCGGCTCGTCCACACCCCGCTGGCCGGCGGGGGCGAGGCCCGGGAGCGGCTGGGCCGGATCGCCGACCACGACGCGGCGCTCAAGGCCGCCGCCGAGGAGCTGGCCGCCGACGGGCTGGGCCTGGACTCCCCCGAACTGGCCGCGATCGGCCACCGGGTGGTGCACGGCGGACTGCGGTTCACCGAGCCGACCGTGATCACCGACGAGGTGCTGGCCGAGATCGAGCGGCTGGTCCCGGTGGCGCCGCTGCACAACCCGGCGAACATCACGGGCATCCGCACGGCGCGGGCGCTGCGCCCGGACCTGCCGCAGGTCGCGGTCTTCGACACGGCGTTCCACACGACGATGCCGGAGTACGCGGCGCGGTACGCGATCGACGTGGAGACGGCCGACGCGCACCGGATCCGCCGCTACGGCTTCCACGGCACCTCGCACGCGTACGTCTCGCGCAAGGCGGCCGAACTGCTGGGCCGGACCCCGCAGGAGGTCAACGTCATCGTGCTCCACCTGGGCAACGGGGCCTCGGCCTCCGCGGTGGCGCGCGGCCGGTGCGTGGAGACCTCGATGGGCCTCACCCCCTTGGAAGGGCTCGTCATGGGTACGCGCTCCGGGGACATCGATCCGGCGGTCACCTTCCACCTCAAGCGGGTGGCGGGGATGTCGGCCGACGCGATCGATGAACTCCTGAACAAGAAGAGCGGTCTGGTGGGCCTCTGCGGGGACAACGACATGCGGGAGATCCGGCGCCGCGTCGACGAGGGGGACGAGCGGGCCGCGCTCGCCTTCGACATCTACGTCCACCGGCTGAAGAAGTACATCGGTGCCTACTCGGCGGTTCTGGGCAGGGTCGACGCGGTGGTGTTCACGGCGGGGGTGGGCGAGAACTCGGCACCGGTACGGGAGGCCGCCATCGCCGGCCTGGAGGAACTCGGTCTCGCGGTGGACGCCGATCTCAACGCCGTACGGTCCGGCGAGCCCCGCCTGATCTCGCCGGACTACGCCCGGGTGGCGGTCGCCGTGGTGCCGACGGACGAGGAGCTGGAGATCGCCGTCCAGACCTTCGTCCTGGTCGACAACTGAGCGCCCCCGCGCCCCTTTGTACCTTCCACCAGACGGAATATTCCGCAGCGAAACAAACCGATAGGATCCGCCTCATGCGCCGTTCCAAAATCGTCTGCACCCTCGGCCCCGCCGTCGACTCCCATGAGCAGCTCGTCGCTCTGATCGAGGCCGGCATGAGCGTGGCCCGCTTCAACTTCAGTCACGGTTCCCACGCGGAGCACCAGGGTCGTTACGACCGGGTCCGCAAGGCCGCCGCCGAGACCGGCCGGGCGGTGGGCGTGCTCGCCGACCTCCAGGGGCCGAAGATCCGCCTGGCGAAGTTCGCCGAGGGCCCGGTCGAGCTGGTCCGCGGGGACGAGTTCGTCATCACCGCCGAGGACGTCCCCGGGGACAAGTCGATCTGCGGGACGACCTACAAGGGCCTGCCGGGCGATGTCGCCAAGGGCGACCCGATCCTCATCAACGACGGCAACGTCGAGCTGAAGGTCGTCTCCGTGGACGGCCCGCGGGTCCACACCATCGTCATCGAGGGCGGGGTGATCTCCGACCACAAGGGGATCAACCTGCCGGGTGCGGCGGTCAACGTGCCGGCCCTGTCCGAGAAGGACGTCGAGGACCTGCGCTTCGCCCTGCGGATGGGCGCGGACATGGTCGCGCTCTCCTTCGTGCGCGACGCCAACGACGTCAAGGACGTCCACAAGGTCATGGACGAGGAGGGCCGCCGGGTCCCCGTCATCGCCAAGGTGGAGAAGCCGCAGGCCGTCGAGCACATGGAGGGCGTCGTCATGGCGTTCGACGGTGTGATGGTCGCCCGTGGCGACCTGGCCGTCGAATACCCGCTGGAGAAGGTCCCCATGGTGCAGAAGCGCCTGGTGGAGCTCTGCCGGCGCAACGCCAAGCCGGTGATCGTGGCGACCCAGATGATGGAGTCGATGATCACCAACTCCCGCCCCACCCGCGCCGAGGCGTCCGACGTCGCCAACGCGATCCTGGACGGCGCGGACGGGGTCATGCTCTCCGCGGAGTCCTCGGTCGGCGCGTACCCGATCGAGACGGTCAAGACGATGTCGAAGATCGTCGTCGCCGCCGAGGAGGAGATGCTCTCCAAGGGCCTGCAGCCGCTGGTCCCGGGCAAGAAGCCCCGCACCCAGGGCGGTTCCGTCGCCCGCGCGGCCTGCGAGATCGCCGACTTCCTGGGCGGTGAGGCCCTGGTCGCCTTCACCAAGTCCGGTGACACGGCCCGCCGCCTCTCCCGCTACCGCGCGGCCCAGCCCATCCTGGCCTTCACCACCGACGAGGCCACCCGCAACCAGCTGGCCCTCAGCTGGGGCGTCGAGGCCCACGTCGTCCCGCACGTCGACAACACCGACGCCATGGTCGACCTCGTCGACGCCGAGCTCCTCAAGCTCAACCGCTACAACGCCGGCGACACCATGGTCATCACCGCCGGCTCGCCCCCCGGCATCCCCGGCACGACCAACATGGTCCGCGTCCACCACCTGGGCGGCGGCGAGCGCGACTGACCCGGTCCGCACCGGACATGGCCGTGGGGGGGGGCCCCGGGGGCGGGGGGGGGGGCCCCCGGC
>NZ_JBSFHN010000015.1:0-32211 GCF_053597115.1 Streptomyces sp. NPDC001515 | reverse complement strand
TAAACCTCTTTTTTCCCCCCCGACTCCCCCCCCCCCCCCCTCCCCCTCGCTGGGGGGGGGCCCGGGCGGGGGGGCCCCCCCCGCCGGGGGGGGCCCCCCACGGCCGTTGTGCGGCTCCCGGACGGGTCCGGAGGGGGCGGCGGGTCAGCCGCCGTCCCGGGTGAAGTAGTTCTGGAGGCCGGGGACCGTCAGCGTGCCGCCGAACTGGCCGGCCTGCTTCAGCTTCACCTTGGTGAAGAAGGCGAAGGGGACGTTCAGCGGGGGCGGGGTCTCGGGGCTGAACGTGATCGGGATGAGGCCGAAGAGGTTGCCCTTCAGCTCGTCCGTGTACATGGTGACCACGCCGTCACGGATGGTGGACGTGGAGCCCTTGCGCGCCTTGACGTGACCGGTGACGCCGGGCTGCGGGCCGACGGTCATCTGGTGCAGGTCCTTGATGTCGATGGAGGTGGCGGTGAACTTGAGGACCTTCTTGGTGGTGCCGTCGCCCTTCTCCACCTCGACGATGCCCTTGTAGTCCAGCCCGACCAGGGTGAGCAGCGAACTCTCCAGGACCCACGGGTCGTTGGGGAGGCGCGGGATACCCGGCTCCAGCTTCGCGTTGGCCAGGGCCTCCGGGTCGGCGGTGGGGCACGGGAAGGCGGGCTTGGCGCCGTCGGGGATGTCCTCGTCCGCCTTGGGGTCGAGCCCCTTGACGTCCTCGTCCAGCTCCTCGACCTGCTTGCCGGCCTTGTCGGCCGCGTCGCGGATGGCGTCGGCGGTCTTGTCGGCCGTCTCCTTCGCCGCGTCCGTGGCCTTCTCGGTGGTCTTCCCGGCGGGCTCGTCGGCCGGCTTCTCGGCCGGCTTGTCCGTCTCCGGCGACGCGGTGGGCGACTTCGAGGACTCCGGGGCCGCCGTGGTGGCGCTCGGGGACGGGCTCGCCGTCTCCTCCTTGTCGGGCCCGTCGAAGAAGTCCTTGATCTTCTCGCCCCAGCCCAGCGGGTCGAGCGGGTTGGTCGTCTTGGTGGGCGTCGGGGAAGGGCTCGCGGACGCGGCGGGGGCCTCGGCGGCGCTCTTCTCCTCGGTGGCGGCCTTCGCGGTGTCCGCGGTCTCCGCCGAGGAGGTGGCGGTGGGCTTCGGGCTCGCCGTGCCGGTCTCGTCGGTCGCCGGCTTCCCGCTCTCGCCCGCCGACGGGGAGGGCGACGGCGTCGTCGACGCCGAGGGCGTGGGCTCGGCGGACTCGCTCGGCTCGTCGGAACGCGTCACACAGGGGCCGGGGGCGAACGGGATGTCCGTGGTGTCGTCGGCCATCGCGAGCCGGGGCGTGAGCCCCATCCCCACGAAGACGGCCGTGGGCATCGCGGCCAGCGCGAACGCCTTCTTGCCGTTCGGCAGGTGCAGCTTCGTCATGAGCGACTTCTTGGGCGCGGCGTGCCGGGGGCCCCGGCGCTCCGTCAGCCCGCCCTCGTCGAGGGCGTTCATCCGGTTCTCGTCACCCCGCACGGTGCCCCCCGCCGTCGACCTCGACGGTCGTGTCGTACTGCGCGGACTGCTGCTCGGGAACTCCCGTCCCCTGGAGCGCGCCCGCGGGCTGCTCACCCTTGGCGAACGAGAGGTCCGTCATCGCCGCCGGGTCCAGCGGGTCCGCCTCGTTCCGGCCGAGGGGGCCCTCCTCGGAAGCGGCCTCCTCCTCCGGCTTCTCCTCGCCGGGCGCCCAGGACACGGAGAGCGCGCCGCCGAGCAGGGCGAACAGGAAGCCGATGACGAAGCCGCCGATGTTGGCGACGGGTATGGAGATGAGGGCCAGCAGAATCGCCGCGACGCCGGCGAACACACGGACGATGCTGTGGAACCACATCGTCAGGCCCAGCGTGACGAGCAGGACACCGATGATCAGCGAACCGGCGCCCGCCGTGGTGGACATCGCCAGCGTCATGTTCCCGAGGTGCAGATTCGCGTACGGGAAGTACATGATGGGCAACCCGCCCAGCATGGTGAACAGTCCGGCCCAGAACGGCCGGTCACCCCGCCAGGTGCGGAAGCCTCGCCGGGCGACGGAGAGGTAATGCTCGTTCTGCCCTTGGGATTCGGGGCTCATGGAAGACAGCTCCCTGGAACCGGTACTGCTGTGAGAAGGAGAAGGGTGGGTGGCCGGAGGCCGGCGAGGCGGACTCCGGCCACCCGAGCGGTGCTTAGTAGCACTCCTGGCTGGTGCCCCTGGAGAGCCGCAGCTTCAGACCGCTGAGGTTGAAGGTGCCGGCCGTGGTGGCCCACGCCTTCTGGCGGACGCCGGTCAGCACGGCTTCCTCGGAACGCTGGGCGAACCCGTTGGGGTTCGCCTGGGTGCCGGGCTGGACGCCGATGCTCCCCGGCTTGTCCGTCTTCAGCGAACTGGTGGCCACACCGATGTCGATCTTGCTGAACTTGGCGTCACCGTCGAGTTCCGAAATGTCAAGGTAGAGGTCCTTGGCGTAGACACGGTCGTGTCCCTCGCCGCCCGCCTCCAGCCTCATCGTGACGGTGCCGAGGCCGAAGGGCAGGTTCGGCGTGACGACCGACTGGCACATGTTCGTGATGTAGGCCTTGCTGAAGCCCGACACGGCCACCGGGTGCGCCTTTCCGTCAGCGACCTTGGGGTCGGCACCCTGCTCGGTGGCCACATTGCCGTACTGGACGAAGTCGTAGCCCTCGAGCTTGTCGGCCCGGACCTTGAACTCCTGGCCGGACACGCTGAACGAAGCGGCCAGCGCGCCCTGGGCCAGGCCCACACCCACCGCGGCGGTGGCTATGACGCTCGGCACCATGACAACGGCGAAACGCTTCCATCTCGTGCCACCGCGAACCTGGGAACTCATATATTTCCTCCTTCTCGGACGTACATCTCCGGCCAGGCATCCTGCCCGACCCGGGATGGGAGAAGTGCTACGTCCTCGGAAAGGAGAGCGCCCGCGAACGGGGCGTGGAACGCGCCCGCTTCACCGGCGATCACCCCCGAGCGACAACCACTGGCCACGCGTGGGCGCGGCCTGTTCGGACAGGCCCTGCCGGTCAGCAGGAACCCCCCTGTCCGCGACCGGTGCCACTGCCACCGGCCCACTCGGCGGGGACCCAACGGAGCCGCCGCGCCGACTGGCGGCCGGGGCGGGCGTCATTGGACCGAGCGTGGCCGATCGTGGTCCATTCACGGCCGTGACACAAGGGGTTCGTTACTCACTGGTAATGGCCCGCTCACCGGCCCGCGACCGGGGGGTACCGAGCGGCCACAGAGGGTTGCCCCGCCTCCGCCGACGAAAGCAACTATTCGTGAGCGAAAACGGACAGATCGCAATGATCGATTTACTGCCAGTAACAGGGCGTTGTTTTATCAAGATTTGGTAAAGCGAACGGCTCTCTTAGCGCCGGAACGCGAAAACGGCCGCACCCCCGGGTCGGGGGTGCGGCCGCCTTGTCAGATCAGAACAAGACGCGGGCGAGCGCGGTGCGCGCGGCGCCGACGCGCGGATCGTCCGGGCCGATCACCTCGAAGAGCTCCAGCAGTCGGACCCGTACGCGGTCCCGGTCGTCACCGAACGTACGCCGCACGGTCTCGACGAGGCGGCCGAAGGCGTCCTCGACATGACCGCCGACCAGATCGAGGTCGGCCGCGGCGATCTGCGCGTCCACGTCGGCCGGCTTCTCGGCGGCGTCCCCGCGGACCTGCTGCGGGTCCATGTCCTGGACCCGGCCGAGCAGTTCCGCCTGGGCGAGGCCGAGCTTGGCCTCGCTGTTGGCGGGGTCGTCGGAGAGCACGTTCCGGTACGCCTGGGCCGCGCCGGCGAAGTCGTTGCCGTCCAGGGCGCGGGCCGCCGCCTCCAGCAGCGCGTCGTACGGTCCGGCGGGGACCGGGGCCTGCGCGGCGGCGCCGGGGCCGGCCGCGTCGGCGTCGACCGCGATGCCGGTGAGTCCGAAGCGCTCCTCGCCGACCTGGATCAGCTGGTCCAGCAGCTGACGGATCTGGGGCTCGGCCATCGCGCCCTCGAAGAGGCGCAGCGCCTGTCCGGCGACGATGCCGAAGACGGCCGGGATGCCCTGGATGCCGAACTGCTGCATCAGCATCTGGTTGGCGTCGACATCGACCTTGGCCAGCAGGAAACGGCCGTTGTACTCGACGGCCAGCCGTTCCAGGAGCGGGCCCAGCTGCTTGCACGGCTGGCACCACTCGGCCCAGAAGTCGATGACGACGGGGACTTCGGCGGAGCGCTGCAGGACGTCGTTCTCGAAGCCTGCCTCGTCGACGTCGATCACGAGGGAGGACGGGGGCACGGCCCCGGCGCCGCCCTGCCGGGCGGCATCGGCGCGGGCCTGCTCGGCCTTCGCCTTGGCCTCACCGGCCGCCTTCACCGCGGCGAGGTCGACGACGCCGCTCATGGACATGTTCCTAGGCTGCATACGTACATCCTCCCCCCTCGGCGCACTGATCCGGAAAGCGATACCGGAACCGCGTCCGTCCGCAGCCCTCGCCGGCGTGCGAGGCGCACGGACAGACACGGCCCTTGGGCCCCTGAAAGACCCGGTGCGGCACCCGGTCCCCACCCGGCGCCTGTGGCTGTCACTCGTTCGTGGCGTATGAACGGTCGAACATCCGTCCTTACGCTACGGGTCGTAGCGTAACTGTCCCCCACCCCTGGCGCACAAGAGCGCCCGGTGATCTGTCTCACGCCCCGTGCGCCCGCTCGGTTCTGGCTACTGGCGGGTATGGTCGCGGGATGCTGAGCCGCAGCCACCCCAAACCCTCGCGAACGGGACGTCCCCGAAGTGCCGCGGCCGATGAGGCGATCCTGGAGGCCACCCGGGCCTCGTTGGTCGATCTCGGCTGGTCGAAGCTGACGATGGGTGACGTGGCGACGCGGGCCGGGGTCGCCAAGACCACGCTGTACCGGCGCTGGGCCGGGAAGAACGAACTGGTCGTGGACGCCGTGGCGGTGCTCTTCGACGAGCTGGAACTGCCGGATCTGGGCAGCCTCTCCGCCGATGTGCAGTCGGTCGTGCTCCAGTTCGCCGCGCTGCTGGACCGGCCGGAGACCCGTACGGCCCTGATGGCGGTGGTCGCGGAGTCGACGCGCGACGAGGCCTTGCGGACCCGGATCAGGGACTCGATCGTGGACCGGCAGAAGCGCCTGGTCCTCCAGGGGCGCCGGCGGGCGCAGGAGCGCGGCGAACTGCCCCGGGAGCGGGACGAGGCGACGGCCGCGCTGACGGCCGATCTGATCTTCGATGTGATCGCCGGCGCGGTGGTGCACCGGGTGCTCGTGAGCGCCGAGCCCGTCGACGAGGACTGGGCCCGGCGCTTCACGCTGCTGCTGCTGGCGGGGCTGGGCGCCGCCGCCGCGGGGTAGGACCTTTCGCTCGGACGATGCCGGGCGCGACCCGGGCGAGGCCCCGGATCCCGCCGTCAGAAGCCCGGCGGCTCGGTGTACGTGCCCCACTCGTCGCGCAGGACACCGCAGATCTCGCCCAGCGTCGCCTCGGCGCGCACCGCGTCGAGCATCGGGGCGATCATGTTGGAGCCGTCGCGGGCCGCGGCGAGCATCGCGTCGAGGGCGGCGGTCACCCGGGCGTCGTCGCGGCCGTCCTTGCGGGTGCCGAGCACCCGGACCTGCTCGCGCTCGACCTCGTGGCTGACCCGGAGGATCTCCAGGTCGCCGGTGACGGAGCCGTGGTGGGCGTTGACGCCGACGACCTTCTTGTCGCCCTTCTCCAGGGCCTGCTGGTAGCGGAAGGCGGATTCGGCGATCTCGCCGGTGAACCAGCCGTCCTCGATGCCGCGCAGGATGCCGGAGGTGATCGGTCCGACGGGGTGCTGCCCGTCGGGGTGGGCGCGGGTGCCGCGCTCCTTGATCTGCTCGAAGATCTTCTCGGCGTCGGCCTCGATGCGGTCGGTGAGCTGCTCGACGTACCAGGAGCCGCCCAGCGGGTCCGCGACGTTGGCGACGCCGGTCTCCTCCATCAGGACCTGCTGGGTGCGCAGCGCGATCTCGGCGGCCTGTTCGGAAGGGAGCGCCAGGGTCTCGTCGAGGGCGTTGGTGTGGAGCGAGTTGGTGCCGCCGAGGACGGCGGAGAGGGCCTCGACGGCGGTGCGCACGACGTTGTTGTACGGCTGCTGGGCGGTGAGGGAGACACCGGCGGTCTGGGTGTGGAAGCGGAGCCACTGCGCCTTGTCGGTCTTCGCGCCGTACGTCTCCTTCATCCAGCGGGCCCAGATCCGGCGGGCGGCGCGGAACTTGGCGATCTCCTCGAAGAAGTCGAGGTGGGCGTCGAAGAAGAAGGAGAGGCCGGGGGCGAAGGCGTCGACGTCGAGGCCGCGCGAGAGGCCCAGCTCCACGTAGCCGAAGCCGTCCGCGAGGGTGTACGCCAGCTCCTGCGCGGCCGTGGCCCCGGCCTCGCGGATGTGGTAGCCGGAGACGGAGAGCGGCTTGTAGGCGGGGATGGAGGCCGCGCAGTGCTCCATGAGGTCGCCGATGAGGCGCAGATGGGGCTCGGGCTGGAAGAGCCACTCCTTCTGCGCGATGTACTCCTTGAAGATGTCCGTCTGGAGGGTGCCGTTGAGGACGGCGGGGTCGACGCCCTGGCGTTCGGCGGCGACCAGGTACATGCAGAAGACGGGGACGGCGGGGCCGCTGATCGTCATCGACGTCGTGACGTCACCGAGCGGGATGTCCTTGAACAGGACCTCCATGTCGGCGGCGGAGTCGATGGCGACGCCGCAGTGGCCGACCTCTCCGAGGGCGCGCGGGTCGTCGGAGTCGCGGCCCATCAGCGTCGGCATGTCGAACGCCACGCTGAGCCCGCCGCCACCGGCGGCCAGGATCATCTTGTAGCGCTCGTTGGTCTGCTCGGCGTTGCCGAAGCCGGCGAACTGGCGGATGGTCCAGGTCCGGCCCCGGTAGCCGGTCGGGTGCAGGCCCCGGGTGAAGGGGTACTCCCCGGGCCAGCCGATCCGCTCGAAGCCCTCGTACGCGTCCCCCGGGCGGGGGCCGTACACGGGCTCGACCGGGTCCCCGGAGAGCGTGGTGAAGTCCGCGTCACGCTTGCGGGCCTTGTCGTAACGGGCCTGCCAGCGGCGGCGGCCTTCCTCGATCGCGTCAGCGTCCATGCCACCCAATTTACTAGGACGTCCTAGTATCTGTCGATGACCAACCGCCCGGCGCTTCGCGCGGGGCGGTTCGGTGGTGTCAGACGTTCGCGGGGGCCGCGGGCGCCGCGTCCGCGAGCAGCGGCTCGACCTCGCGGACGACCTTGCGCTCGACGAAGAACGCGGCCGTCGGGATCGTGCCGGAGAGCAGCACCCAGGCAAGCCTGCCCATCGGCCACTTCGCCTTGGAACCCAGGTCGAAGGCGAAGATCAGATAGATGATGTACAGCACGCCGTGGACCTGGGAGACGACGAGCGTCAGCCCCTCGCCCTTGTCGAAGCCGTATTTGAAGATCATGCACACGCAGAGGATCAGCAACATGACGGCGGTGACGTAGGCCATCACCCGATAGCGGGTCAGCACACTGCGTTTCATGCCATCGAGCGTAACCGCCACGCGGGGGCGATCTTGCAGCACCCCCGGGCGCGGAGCGGCCCCCGCCGGCCGCCCTCCCTCAGTCGTCCTCGAAATCCTGGGCCGCGATGCGCAGGGGGCGCAGCAGCGCGAAGATCTCGGCGCACTCCTCGGCGTCGTACACCCCGAGACCGAACTCCATCGCGACCAGATCGCGGGTGGCCGACTCGACGACCTCGCGGCCCTTGTCGGTGATGGAGGCGAGCGTGCCCCGGCCGTCGTTCGGGTTGGGGCGCTTGTCGACCAGACCGGAGCGGACCAGCCGGTCGACGGTGTTGGTGACGGAGGTCGGGTGGACCATCAGCCGCTCGCCGATCTTGGACATCGGCAGTTCGCCGGCCTTGGAGAAGGTCAGCAGCACCAGCGCCTCGTACCGCGCGAACGTCAGTCCGTACGGTTTGACGACCGCGTCCACCTCGGCGAGCAGGATCTGCTGCGCCCGCATGATCGAGGTGATCGCCCCCATGGACGGGACCGGGCCCCAGCGCTGCTGCCAGAGTTCGTCGGCGCGCGCGATGGGATCGAAGGGAAGACTGAGCGGCTTGGGCACGGCCCCGACCTTACCCATGGGGAACTTGCCGGTCCGCACCGTCTCGAACTTCGGTCCGGTCGTCGCTTCCGGGTGCGGTGCCGGTGGCGTTCCCCGGTGCCGTACGGCGGATCTCCCTCACCAGTGGCAGCACGCACAGGGTGCCCAGCGCCCCGGCCCCCGCGACCACCCCGTGCACCGGGAAGAACTCGGCCGCCAGCCCGGCCAGGGCCATGCCGACGCCCTGGAGCGTCATCAGCCCGGCGGTGAGCAGGGTCATCGCCCGGCCCCGCAGGGACTCGGGAACGGCGTCGACGAACCACTGGTCGAGCCCGATGTTGTACGCGGCCCCCACCCCGGCGAGCGCGAGCGCGGCCAGGGTCAGCGCCATGCCGGGGCGCAGCGCGTACAGCAGGAGCGGCAGCAGGCCGAGGGCGGCGACCGGGAGCACGATCCGGGAGCGCAGCCGGGGGCTCAGCGCGGAGCCCACGTACAGCTCGGCGGCGATGTGGCCGACCGGCATGGCGCACATCAGCAGGCCGAGGGCGGCGGGGCCGAGGCCGGCCTCGTCCGCGTACGGGGCGGCCAGGGCCTCCGGCGCGACCACGAACAGCGCGGGCACCCAGAAGAGCAGCATCAGGGCGCGGACCCGGCGGTCGGCGAAGACCGCGCGGGCCCCGGCCAGCGACTCCCCCAGCAGCGCGCCGCCGCCCTCGCGGCCGGAGCGGGCGGGCCGGTCGCGGGTGCCGAGGCGGAGCAGGGCCGCCGAGCAGAGGAAGGTCGCGACGGTGATCGTGATCGCCCCGCGCGGGGAGAGTGCGGCCAGCAGCACCCCGCCGACGCCGAAGCCGGTCAGCAGGGCGCTCTGCGAGACGATGCGCAGCAGCGAGCGGCCGAGGACGTAGAGGTCGCCCTCGCCGAGGATGTCGGTGAGCGCGGCCATCCGCGTCCCGGTGAAGACCGGGGAGACGGAGGCGACCAGGCAGCGCAGGGCGAGGAGCGCGCCGACCGAGGTGCCCGGCAGCACCATGAGGGCGACGCAGGCCGCGCAGACCAGATCGCAGGTGACGAGGACCCGGCGGGCCGGATAGCGGTCGGCGACCCCGGCGAAGAGCGTGCCGCCGACGAGGTAGGGCAGGAAACCGAGCGCGAAGGTGAGGGCGCTGAGCAGCGGCGAGCCGGTGAGGTCGTAGACGAGGACGGTCAGCGCGAGTTCGCTGACGACGACCCCGAGCAGGGAGAGCAGATGGGCGGCGAAGACCGCGCGGAACTCGCGTACGGCGAAGACCGCGCGGTAGCCGCGGGGTGCGGACGGGGCGTCCGCCGAAGGGGTCTGGTTGCTCGGCATGGCGGCAGCTTGGAGGAGCGGCCACCCCGCTCCGTAGACTTTCGGCTGACGCCGAATCTTCGTGAGGCCGCCCATGCCGTTCCTGCTGCATCTCGACGAGAACGACCTGCTGCGCTGCCGGTTCGCGCTCTCCCCGCTCTGGGAGACCCAGGCCGCCGTGCGGACGCTGCTGCGCCCGCGGCGGCACGGCTACCACCAGCCCTGGCTGCGGCGCATCGAGAAGGCGGCCGCCGGGCTCGATCTGCGGCCGCTCTGGTCGCTGATGACGGACGGGGGGCACAATCCGGACTTCCTCTGCCCGCCTCCGACGGGGCCGTACGCCGTGTTCGAGGAGGAGATCGCGGCCGTCCGGGCCACCGGTCCCGAGCTGGTCGCCAAGGATCTGGAGCTGACGCTGGCCGGCCGGCCGGGCGCCCTGGACTCCCCGGCCGGCCGGGCGCTGCTGGCCGATCCGGCGCGGACCCTGCGGGACCTGGCCGATCTGCTCGAAGAGGCGTGGCGGACGCTGGTCGAGCCGGACTGGCCGAGGCTGCGCGCCCTGCTGGAGGCCGATATCGCGTACCACTCGCGGCGGCTGGCCGAGGTGGGATTCGCACGTCTTCTCGGGGAGTTGAGCCCGCAACTGACGTGGACGGACTCCACCCTGACCCTGAAGGGGATGCGGGGCCGGCACTCCCGGGTGCTGGGCGGGCAGGGCCTCGTGCTGGTCCCGAGCGTCTTCACCTGGCCGGACGTGGTCAGCGGCTACGAGCCGCCGTGGCCGCCCGCCGTGATCTACCCCGCGCGCGGGATCGGCGGGCTGTGGACGGACCCGGGCAACGCCACCCCCGACGCCCTCGCCCGGCTGCTCGGGCGGGCCAGGGCGGATGTGCTGTGCGCGCTGGACGAACCGGCCGGGACGAGCGCGCTCGCGCACCGGCTGGGGCTCGCCCCCTCGTCCGTGTCGGCGCATCTGTCGGTGCTGCGGGCGGCCGGGCTGCTGACCTCGCGGCGCTACGGGCACCAGGTGCTGTACGAACGCACCCCGCTCGGCATCGCGCTGGCCGCCCCGCAATGAGGCGAGCCCCCGCCGAAGGGGCGGGGGCTCGCGGGGCGGCGCGGGGGTGTCACCGCGCGAGGTGGCGCTCGACCGTCTCGACCTTGGAGGTCAGTCCGTCGGTGACCCCGGGGCGGATGTCGGCCTTGAGGACCAGGGAGACGCGTCCGGCGCGGGCCTCGACGGCGGCGACGGCGCGCTTGACGACGTCCATCACCTCGTCCCACTCCCCCTCGATCGAGGTGAACATGGCGTCGGTGCGGTTGGGCAGCCCGGACGCGCGGACGACGCGGACCGCGTCGGCGACGTACTCGCCGACGTCCTCGCCGACCCCCAGCGGGCTGACGGAGAAGGCGACGATCACGCGTTGACCGTGCCTTCCCGGCGGGCGCGGGCGGCGATCACGCCGTCGGCCTCGTAGCGCTTGAGCACCTTGTCGCCGTACAGACCGCCGAAGGGCAGCACGCAGAGCAGGAAGAAGAACGCGACGCGCTTCAGCGGCCACTTGGTCTTGTTCCAGACGTCCAGCAGCAGGACGACGTAGATCACGAAGAGGACGCCGTGCAGCATGCCGAGCGGCATCATCAGGAAGTCGATGTCGGAGACCCGGCTGAGCACCGAGCCGAAGAGGATCAGCGCCGGGAAGGACAGCGCCTCGGGAATCGAGATGAGGCGCAGCCGGTGCAGGGCGGTGGCGGTCTTGATGTCCACGGGGGCACCTTCGGTGGGAGGACGGTGACTGCTTGTGAACGCGAGCACAAGCGGCCCCCATTGTGGCATCGGCGCTCCCGTGCCCCGGCGGCGGGGGGACGTCCGGGGCGCGGGTGTTCCGTACCGGATACGTCCGGGTTCCATGCGTATCCGGTACCGAATGCGTATCAGGGGCGGTTCGCGGGGCCGGATCGTGCCGTTCGCCCTGTTCCGACGGCGGGCGCTGCCGCTACCTTCGCCGGGTGGCGATGTTCCGACTCCAAGGCAGCAAGACGCTCGCCGTCGATCTGACCGGCGACGCCGTCAAGGCGAAGAACGGCTCGATGGTCGCGTACGACGGCCGGATGACGTTCAAGAAGATGACCGGTGGCGGGGAGGGCCTGCGCGGCATGGTGACCCGCCGGCTGACCGGTGAGCAGATGACCGTGATGGAGGTGTCCGGCCAGGGCACCTGCTACTTCGCGGACCGGGCGAGCGAGATCAACCTCGTACGGCTGCGGGGCGAGAAGATGTTCGTGGAGGCGAGCAACCTCCTCTGTGTGGACGCCTCGCTGCGCACCGGCACCAGCTTCACCGGGCTGCGCGGCAGCGCGGCGGGCAACGGGCTGTTCACCACCACACTGGAGGGGACGGGCCAGGCGGCGATCATGTCGGACGGCTCGGCGGTGGTGCTGCGGGTCTCCGCGCAGTACCCGCTCTTCGTCGACCCGGGCGCCTACATCGCCCACCAGGGCGATCTGCGCCAGCACTTCCAGTCCGGGGTGAACTTCCGCACGCTGATGGGCGAGGGCTCCGGCGAGTCCTTCCAGATCCGCTTCGAGGGCGAGGGCCTGGTGTACGTCCAGCCCAGCGAGCGGAACACGATCGGGGGCGATGTCTGATGCCGTTCCGCGAGATCAACTCGAAGATGGTCGAGGCGACGGTGGTCCCCGGCCAGAAGATGTTCAGCCAGCGCGGGGCGATGCTGGCCTACCGGGGCGAGGTCTCCTTCACCCCGAACATCCAGGGTGGCCAGGGCGGGGTGATGTCCATGATCGGCCGCCGGCTGGCCAACGAGGCGACGCCCCTGATGACCGTCGAGGGCAGCGGCACGGTGATGTTCGGCCACGGCGGCCACCACATCCAGGTGATCACCCTGTCCGGGGACACCCTCTACGTGGAGGCGGACCGGCTGCTCGCCTTCGACGGCACCCTCCAGCAGGGCACGATGTTCATGGGCTCGCAGGGCGGGGTGATGGGGATGGTGCGCGGCCAGGTCACCGGGCAGGGGCTGTTCACCACGACGCTCAAGGGCCACGGCGCGGTGGCCGTGATGGCGCACGGCGGGGTGATCGAACTGCCGATCACCCCGGGCCGTCCGGTCCATGTGGACCCCCAGGCGTACGTGGCGCACCACGGCGAGGTGCGCAACAAGCTCTCCACCGCGCTCGGCTGGCGCGACATGGTGGGGCGCGGTTCGGGCGAGGCGTTCCAGTTGGAGCTGAGCGGCGACGGTGCGGTGTACGTCCAGGCGTCGGAGGAGAAACTGTGAGCTCACCCGTGGTCTTCGACCCGATGACGCTGCCGTCGGACGACAACGTCAACGCGTACACCTTCTGCGTGGAACTCAAGGGGAGCCAGTGGTTCCTGCAGAAGGGCAAGATGATCGCCTACTACGGGAACATCGCGTTCGACGGCATCGGCCACGGCCGCTTCGAGCGGCTGGTGCGCACGAGCTTCCATTCACCGCTGCACGCGGGCGACTGGGTGGTCGCCGAGGGCAGCGGGAAAATGCTGCTCGCGGACCGGGCCTTCGATGTGAACTCCTACGACCTGGACGACGGGAACCTCACCATCCGGTCCGGCAACCTGCTTGCCTACCAGCCGACGCTGGCCCTGAAGCAGTCGATCGTGCCGGGGTTCCTGACGTTGATCGGCACGGGGAAGTTCGTCGCCGCGTCCAACGGCCCGGTGGTCTTCATGGAGCCGCCGCTGCGGGTGGATCCGCAGGCGCTGGTCGGCTGGGCGGACTGCCCCTCGCCGTGCCACCACTACGACCACGGCTACATGCGGGGCATGCTGGGCGGGTTGCGGGCGATGACCGGGATCGGGGGCGCCTCGGGCGAGGAGCACCAGTTCGAGTTCGTCGGCGCGGGCACGGTGCTCCTCCAGTCCACCGAGCAGCTGATGGGCGAGCAGCCGACGGGGGCGGTGCCCCAGCAGGCGGGCGTTCCGGGCGCGGGTCAACCCGGCGCCACCCCCCGCATGCCCGGTCAGCTGGGGGATCTCCAGCGTCGCTTCGGTTGGTGAGCGGTAGTCTGCGGAGGGTGACGTCGAACGCCTGCGCCCCGACGCCTCGTCCGCAGGGAACTCCGCGTACGTGCCGTGCGTCACATCACCTCACTTCGTCCGGCTTTCAACTTCTTAGGTAGAATCCATATATGGAGACCGAGACGGCCACCCGCTGGCTGAGCGACGCGGAGCAGTGCGCCTGGCGCACCCACCTGGACGTCAGCAGGCTGCTGACGCACCAGTTGGAGAAGGACCTCCAGCCGTTCGGCCTGACCTACAACGACTACGAGATCCTCGTCAATCTCTCGGAGTCGGACGAGCAGCGCATGCGCATGAGCGATCTCGCCGGCGCCACGCTCCAGTCCAAGAGCCGGCTCTCGCACCAGATCACCCGCATGGAGAACGCCGGTCTGGTCCGCCGCGAGAACTGCGAGTCCGACCGGCGCGGTCTGTACGCGGTCCTCACCGAGGCCGGCTCCGAGACGATGCGCAAGGTCGCGCCGCACCATGTGGCCTCCGTGCGCCGGCACTTCATCGATCTGCTGCCCCCGGAGGCGCTGGCCCAGCTGCACGCCGCGCTCACCCCGGTCGCCGAGCACCTGCGCGGCCGGAGCGGCCGGGGCTGACCCCGGGCACCTCCCCCTGAGCGTGCCGGGCTCGCCGCGGCGGGTCCGGCGCCGATCGGCGCGGGGGACGTTCCCGGCCGGACGCGCGCGGGCGCGGCGGCGGGCCGGGCGCGCCCGCCCCACGTGCTCAGCCGGTGCCCGGCAGCCACAGCGTGAAGCGGGCGCCGCGCTCCCCGGCGTCCGCCACCGTCAGCCGGCCGCCGTGCCGCTCGGCCACATCGCGGGCGATGGCCAGGCCCAGCCCCGCACCGCCCTCGTCCCGGGTGCGGGCGTCGTCCAGACGCACGAAGCGCGCGAAGATCCGCTCCCGTTCCGCCTCCGGGACCCCGTCGCCGTCGTCGGTGACCTCGACCGCCACCCCGCCGCGCTCCGCGCGCACCGCGACTGCCACCGAACCGCGCGCGTGCCGCTGCGCGTTGTCCAGCAGATTGCCGAGCACCCGGGCCAGCTGCGCCCGTGAACCGGTCACCTCGAAACCCCCGCCCTCCGGCACCGACACCGCCACCGGAATCCGGTCGCCGGTCCGCTGCGAGACCTCCTCGTGCACCAGGGCGCCCAGATCGGTCCGTGCGGTGCCCGGCCGCTCCCCCGCGTCCAGCCGCGCCAGCAGCAGCAGATCGGCGGCGAGCGCCTGGAGCCGTACGGTGTCGGCGACCGCGCCCGGCACGTCCAGCAGCTCCGGATGGGCGGCCCCCACCTCCAGCTGGGTGCGCAGCGAGGCGATCGGGCTGCGCAGTTCGTGCGAGGCGTCGGCGACGAAGCGCCGCTGCCGCTCGACGGAGTCCTCCAGCGCGGTGAGCGTCTCGTTGGTCGTACGGGCCAGGCGCGCGACCTCGTCGCGCGAAGCGGGCTCCGGCACCCGTCTGCGCAGATCCCGCGAGGCGGTGATCGCGGCCAGCTCGCTGCGGATGCCCTCCACCGGGCGCAGCGCCCGCCGGGTCACCAGCCAGGTCACCCCGGCGACGACCAGCAGCACGACGGGCAGCCCCACCAGCATCGCGCCGCGCACGCTGGCGACGGCGCGCTGCTCGGCGGCGAGCGGGGCGCCCGCGTGGACGGTCAGCGTCCGGCCGGCGGTGTTCGTCGCCTCGACGGCGGCGAACCGGTAGGCGGCCCGCTCCCCGTCCACCGTGGCGGTGCCGTTGACGAAGTCCGGGTCGTCGGTGGAGACCTCGCCCCGGTCCGGAGCGGGGCTCGCGGTGGCGCCGTCGTCGTCGCCGTCCCGGCCGCCGTGGCGGTCGTCGTCGCCGTCCTTGTCGTCGCCGTCGTCGTTGTCGTCGCCGCCGTTGCCCTCCGTGGCGGAGGGCGAAGGAGAGGCCGCCGGGACGGGGGTGACGCGGTCGGTGCCGGTGCCCGAGATCGCCTCCAGGTTCTCGGAGACGGCGACCACCCGGCCGTCCTCGTCGGTCACCTGGACCGGGTGGTCCTCCTCGTCGCGCAGGTCCAGCCGGTCGTAGGGCACGTCCAGGGCGAGCTGTCCGGCGACCTCGCGGGCCGTCACCTCGGCCTGGAGCCCCGCCTGGTCGGTGAGGTTGGCGCGCAGCACGAGGAGGACGGCGAGCCCGGCGGCGGCGAGCGCGCACGCGACCACCGCGGTGGCGCCGAGGGCGGCCCTGGCGCGGACGGACCTCATGGCGCCTCCAGCACATAGCCGGCGCCGCGCACCGTGCGGATGGTCCCCGCGCCGAGCTTGCGGCGCAGGGCACTGACGTACACCTCGACGATGTTGGGATCGCCGTCGTAGGCGAAGTCCCAGACGTGCTCCAGGATCTCCGCCTTGCCGACCACCTGCCCGGCCCGCAGCACCAGGTGCTCCAGGACGGCGAACTCCTTGGCGGTGAGGGCGATCTCCTCCCCTTCGAGCAGGACCCGGCGGGCGGCGGTGTCCATCCGCAGCGCGCCGGCCACCACGACCGGGGAGGCGGAGCCCGCCCGGCGCCGCAGCAGGGCGCGGATCCGGGCGACCAGCACCACATAGCTGAAGGGCTTGGTCAGATAGTCGTCGGCGCCGGTGTCCAGCCCTTCCGCCTCGTCGTACTCGCCGTCCTTCGCGGTCAGCATCAGGATGGGCACCTCGTGCCCGGCGGCGCGCAGCTCGGCGCAGACCCGGTAGCCGTTCATCCCCGGCAGCATGATGTCGAGGACGACCAGGTCGTAGCCGCCCTCACCGGCCCGGCGCAGCCCCTCGGGCCCGTCGTGCACGACGTCCACGGCGAACCCCTCGGCGGTGAGCCCCCGGGCCAGGGAGTTCGCCAGCCGCTTCTCGTCCTCCACGATCAACAGGCGCATGCGCCACAGGGTCCCAAACCGAAGCTGAAGAACGCTTCAGGCGGCTTCAGGCTGCCTTCAGCATCGCCCCGGCAGGCTGAGGTCACCGCACACCGCACCGCACCCGCCCAACGGGGAGGAACCTCATGAAGCGCAAGTTCACCGTCGCCGCCGTCGCCGTCGCCGTACTCGCCGGCGGCACCGCCACCGCCGTCGCCCTCGCGGACGACGGCGGCCGTGACCGCGGCTCCCGCGCCGGCGCGCCCGTCACCACCCGTGTCACCGCGGCCGAGGCCGCCGGTGCCGCTCTGAAGGCGGTGCCGGGCACCGTGACCGAGGTGGAGCTGGAGGACGAGCACGGCGGGCCGTTCTGGGACGTCGACGTCTACGGCACCGACAAGGTCTGGCACCACGTGACCGTGGACGCGGCCTCGGGCCGGGCCGCCGAGAACCGCTCCCACGACGACCACGGGAAGGACCGGGCGGACGAGCCGGACGACCGGGACGCGCACCACGACGGCCGGGACGACTCGGACGACGACTGAGGCGGGGCGCACGGCCGTACCGGGGACGCGTCCGTCCGTACGCGCGGCCGGGCGCAACCCCGCACGGTCCGCCGGGGCCCGCACCGCGCCCCCTGCGGTTCCCGGTGGCCGGCGCGGCCCGCACGCCGCGCCGGCCACCGGTCCCTGTCAGACCTCGCCGGTGAGGCCAGCCACCAGTTCGTCCGCCGCCGCGTACGGGTCGAGGCGGCCGGTGGCGATGCGCTCGGCGAGGGCGTCGAGGCGGCGGTCGCCGTGCAGGTCCCCGATGCGTTCGCGGAGCCGGGTGACGGCGATCGTCTCGACCTCGCGGGCGGCGCGGGCGGTGCGCCGTTCGGCGAGGACGCCGTGCTCCTCCATCCACGCCCGGTGCTTCTCCAGGGCCTCGACGACCTCGTCGACGCCCTCGCCGCGCGCCGCGACCGTCTTCACGATCGGCGGGCGCCAGTCGCCGGGTCCCCGGGACTCCCCCAGACCCAGCATGTGGTTGAGCTCGCGGGCGGTGGCGTCCGCGCCGTCCCGGTCGGCCTTGTTCACCACGTACACGTCGCCGATCTCCAGGATCCCGGCCTTGGCCGCCTGGATGCCGTCGCCCATGCCCGGGGCGAGCAGCACCACGGAGGTGTCGGCCTGGGAGGCGATCTCCACCTCGGACTGGCCGACGCCGACGGTCTCCACCAGGATCACGTCGAACCCGGCGGCGTCCAGCACCCGCACGGCCTGCGGGGCCGCCCAGGCGAGCCCGCCCAGATGGCCGCGGGTGGCCATGGAGCGGATGTAGACGCCCGGATCGGAGGCGTGGTCCGACATCCGGACCCGGTCCCCGAGCAGCGCGCCGCCGGAGAACGGCGACGAGGGGTCGACGGCGAGCACGGCGACCCGCTTGCCCTGCCGCCGGTAGGCGGAGACGAGCGCCGAGGTCGAGGTCGACTTGCCCACGCCCGGTGAACCGGTCAGGCCGACGACGTACGCCCCGCCGGCCAGCGGCGCCAGGGCCGCCATCACCTCGCGCAGCTGCGGTGACGCCCCCTCCACCAGGGAGATCAGCCGGGCCACCGCCCGCGGCCCGCCCGCACGGGCCTGCTCCACCAGCGTGGGGACGTCCACCATCACCGCTCCGTTTCCTCGCCGCTCTCCGTGTCCCGCGTGCCCTACTTGCCCGGCACGCGGATGATCAGCGCGTCGCCCTGGCCGCCGCCGCCGCACAGCGCCGCCGCCCCGGTGCCGCCGCCGCGCCGCTTGAGCTCCAGCGCCAGGTGCAGGACCACGCGGGCGCCGGACATCCCGATCGGGTGGCCGAGCGCGATCGCGCCGCCGTTGACGTTCACCTTGTCCGGGGTGACGCCGAGGTCCTTCATGGACTGGACGGCGACCGCGGCGAACGCCTCGTTGATCTCGATGAGGTCCAGGTCCTCGACGCCGATGCCCTCCTTCTTGAGGGCGTGGCGGATGGCGTTGGACGGCTGGGACTGGAGCGAGTTGTCCGGGCCGGCCACGTTGCCGTGGGCGCCGATCTCGGCGATCCAGTCCAGGCCCAGCTCCTCGGCCTTGGCCTTGCTCATGACGACGACGGCGGCGGCGCCGTCGGAGATCTGCGAGGAGGTCCCCGCGGTGATCGTGCCGTCCTTGGCGAAGGCGGGGCGCAGCTTGGCGAGGGATTCGACGGTGGTCTCGGCGCGGATGCCCTCGTCCTTGGAGAAGAGGACCGGGTCGCCCTTGCGCTGCGGGATCTCGACCGGGGTGATCTCGGCCTCGAAGAGGCCGTTCTTCTGCGCGGCGGCGGCCCGCTGGTGGGAGAGGGCGCCGATCTCGTCCTGGGCGGCGCGGTCCAGGCCGAGGCGGGCGTTGTGCTTCTCGGTGGACTCGCCCATCGGGATGTTCTCGTAGGCGTCGGTCAGGCCGTCGTACGCCATCGAGTCGAGCATCTCGATCGCGCCGTACTTGTGGCCCTCGCGGGACTTGGGGAGCAGGTGCGGGGCGTTCGTCATGGACTCCTGGCCGCCGGCCACGACGATGTCGAACTCGCCGGCGCGGATCAGCTGGTCGGCCAGGGCGATGGCGTCGAGCCCGGAGAGGCAGACCTTGTTGACGGTGAGCGCGGGGACGTTCATGGGGATGCCGGCCTTGACGGCCGCCTGGCGGGCCGGGATCTGGCCGGCGCCGGCCTGGAGCACCTGGCCCATGATCACGTACTCGACCTGGTCGCCGCCGATGCCGGCCCGGTCCAGCGCGGCCTTGATGGCGATGCCGCCCAGATCCGCGCCGGAGAAACTCTTGAGGGAGCCCAGAAGGCGGCCCATGGGCGTACGGGCGCCCGCGACGATCACGGACGTGGTACCGGTCGTTCCTGACATGCGGCACAGCCCCTTGGATTGGTGTGAACGAGGGTTTACTCGAATGTACTGAGCGGTACCCGACCCGTCATCCGGCTACGAGTGTGATCGCGCGCACGTTGCGTAACCATCCGGCGGGCGCTGCACTGGATCCATGCTGACGCGAATCGACCACATCGGGATCGCCTGTTTCGACCTCGACGCCACCGTCGAGTTCTACCGCTCGACCTACGGGTTCGAGGTCTTCCACTCCGAGATCAACGAGGAGCAGGGCGTGCGGGAGGCCATGCTCAAGATCAACGATACGTCCGACGGCGGCGCCTCGTACCTCCAGCTCCTGGAGCCGACCCGCGACGACTCCGCCGTGGGCAAATGGCTGGCCAAGAACGGGGAAGGGGTGCACCACATCGCCTTCGGCACGGCGGACGTGGACGCCGACGCCGCGGACATCCGGGAAAAGGGCGTCAGGGTGTTGTACGACGAGCCCAGGACGGGTTCGATGGGATCGCGGATCACGTTCCTGCACCCCAAGGACTGCCACGGGGTGCTGACCGAACTGGTCACGTCCCGGACGGAGCACTGACCCGGGCAGACCCGGCCCGGTAGAGTGGGCCGTTCCGGGCCGGGGCCGGGTCGGGGCCGCGCCGCGTCCCCAGCCGTTGATCTGTCACCATTCCCCGGGGGACCGTTCGCCGGCGAACGGTACTCGTTTGGAGTTTGCGACCAGGGGACGGATGGACCGCGCAGTGCGGGGCTACGAACGCCAGGAGAGCCACCGGGCTGAAGACGACCATCTCTCGCGGTTCGAGGCCGAGATGGACCGGCTGAAGACCGACCGGGAGAAGGCCGTCCAGCACGCCGAGGACCTCGGTTATCAGGTCGAGGTCTTGCGCGCCAAGCTGCACGAGGCGCGGCGCAGTCTGGCGGCCCGTCCCGCGTACGACGGCGCGGACATCGGGTACCAGGCGGAGCAGATGCTCCGCACCGCCCAGATCCAGGCCGAGCAGCTGCGCAACGACGCCGAGCGCGAGCTGCGCGACGCCCGTGCCCAGACGCAGCGGATCCTCCAGGAGCACGCCGAGCACCAGGCGCGGCTCCAGGCCGAACTGCACAACGAGGCCGTGCAGCGGCGCCAGCAGCTCGACCAGGAGCTGGCCGAGCGCCGCCGGACCGTCGAGTCCCACGTCAACGAGAACGTGGCCTGGGCCGAGCAGTTGCGCGCCCGTACCGAGTCGCAGGCCCGCCGGCTCCTGGAGGAGTCCCGCGCCGAGGCCGAGCAGGCGCTGGCCGCGGCCAGGGCCGAGGCCGCGCGGGTGGCCGAGGAGACGCGCCAGCGGGTCGGCAGCGAAGCGGAGGCCGCGCGGGCCGAGGCCGAGGCGATCCTGCTGCGCGCCCGCAAGGACGCCGAGCGGATGCTGGGCGCCGCGTCGACCCAGGCCCAGGAGGCCACCGCCCACGCCGAGCAGCTGCGCTCCTCGACGACGGCCGAGACCGAGCAGACGCGGCAGCGGACCGCCGAGCTGAACCGGGCCGCCGAGCAGCGGGTGCAGGAGGCCGAGACGCAGCTGCGCGAGGCGCGCGTCGAGGCCGAGAAGGTGCTGAACGAGGCGAAGGAGGCCGCGGTCAAGCGGCTGGCCGGCGCCGAGTCGCAGAACGAGCAGCGCACCCGTACGGCCAAGTCGGAGATCGCCCGGCTGGTCGGCGAGGCCACCAAGGAGGCCGAGACCCTCAAGTCGGAGGCCGAGCAGGCGCTCGCCGACGCCCGCGCCGAGGCGGAGCGGATCCGTTCCGAGGCGGCGGACTCCGCGCGCACCGCGGCGGCCGAGGACGCGGCGGCCCAGCTCGCCAAGGCGGCCCGCGCGGCCGAGGAGGTGCTGTCCAAGGCGTCCGAGGACGCCCGGTCCACCACCCGCGCCGCGAGCGAGGAGGCCGAGCGGATCCGCCGCGAGGCGGAGGCCGAGGCGGACCGGCTGCGCGGCGAGGCAGCCGAGCAGGCCGACCAGCTCAAGGGCGCGGCCAAGGACGACACCAAGGAGTACCGGGCCAAGACGGTCGAGCTCCAGGAGGAGGCCCGCCGGCTGCGCGGCGAGGCCGAGCAGTTGCGCTCCGAGGCGGTCGCCGAGGGCGAGCGGATCCGGGGCGAGGCCCGCCGCGAGGCCCTCCAGCAGATCGAGGAGGGCGCGAAGACCGCCGAGGAGCTGCTGGCCAAGGCCAAGGCCGATGCCGAGGAGGTCCGCTCCACCGCGAGCGCCGACGGCGAGCGGGTCCGGGGCGAGGCGGCCGAGCGCGTGGCGGCGCTGAAGAAGCAGGCGGACGAGGTCCTGGAGCGGGCCCGCGCCGAGGCGGAGCAGCTGCGCGGCGAGGCCGAGGAGCTGGCCTCCTCGGTGACGACCGCGGCCGAGGAGGCCGCGGCGCGACTGCGCGAGGAGACCGAGCGGACGGTCGCGGCCCGGCAGGCGGAGGCCGCCGAGGAGCTGGCCCGGCTGCAGAGCGAGGCCGAGACCCGCCTCGCCGCGGCCGAACAGGCCCTGGGCGAGGCCCGTACGGAAGCGGAGCGGATCCGGCGGGAGGCGGGCGAGGAGACGGAGCGGCTGCGCACCGAGGCCGCCGAGCGGCTGCGCGCCCTCCAGGAGCAGGCGGAGGCCGAGGCCCAGCGGCTGCGCGACGAGGCCGCCGCCGATGCCTCGCGGTCGCGTGCCGAGGGCGAGGCCGTCGCCGTACGGCTGCGGACCGAGGCCGCCACCGAGGCGGAGCGGCTGCGGACGGAGGCGCAGGAGAGCGCCGACCGGGTGCGCTCGGAGGCCGCCGCCGCCGCCGAGCGGGTGGGCACGGAGGCCGCCGAGGCGCTGGCCGCCGCCCAGGAGGAGGCGAACCGGCGCCGCCGGGAGGCCGAGGAGACGCTGGACGCGGCCCGTACCGAGGCCGGCCAGGAGCGCGAGCGGGCCCGCGAGCAGAGCGAGGAGCTGCTGGCCTCCGCCCGCAAGCGGGTCGAGGAGGCCCAGGCCGAGGCGCAGCGCCTGGTCGAGGAGGCGGACGCGCGGGCCACCGAGATGGTCTCCGCCGCCGAGCAGACCGCCCAGCAGGTGCGCGATTCCGTCAGCGGGCTCCAGGAGCAGGCCGAGGCGGAGATCGCCGGGCTGCGGTCGGCCGCCGAGCACGCCGCGGAGCGGACGAAGGCGGAGGCCCAGGAGGAGGCGGACCGGGTCCGCTCGGACGCGTACGAGGAGCGGGAGCGGGCCGGCGAGGACGCGGCCCGGATCCGGCGGGTGGCGCAGGAGGAGACCGAGGCCGCGAAGGCGATGGCCGAGCGGACCGTCTCCGACGCGATCACGGAGTCGGAGCGGGTGCGCGCCGACACCGCCGAGTACAGCCAGCGGATGCGGACCGAGGCGTCCGACGCGCTGGCCTCGGCCGAGCAGGACGCGTCGCGGTCCCGGGCGGAGGCCCGGGAGGACGCCAACCGGATGCGGAGCGAGGCGGCGGCCCAGGCCGATCTGCTGGTCTCCGAGGCGACCGCGGAGGCCGAGCGGCTCCGTACCGAGGCGGCCCAGCAGGCGGCCCGGCTCGGCGACGAGGCGGCCGGCGAGGCCGAGCGGATGCGGGCGGAGGCGGCGGCGACCGTCGGGTCCGCGCAGGAGCACGCGGCGAGGACGCGCGAGGAGGCGGAGCGGCTGCGCGCCGACGCCGAGACCGCGGCCGAGCAGATGCGGGCCGAGGCCCGTGCGGAGGCGGACCGGCTGCTGGACGAGGCGCGCGAGGCGGCCGCCAAGCGGCGGGCGGACGCCGCCGAGCAGGCGGACCAGCTGATCAACAAGGCCCAGGAGGAGGCGCTGCGCGCCGCCACGGAGGCCGAGGAGCAGGCCGACACGATGGTCGGCGCGGCCCGCAAGGAGGCCGTGCGGATCACCTCCGAGGCGACGGTCGAGGGCAACTCCCTGGTGGAGCGGGCCCGGGCGGACGCGGACGAGCTGCTGGTCGGGGCGCGGCGGGACGCGACCCAGATCCGGGAGCGGGCCGAGGAGCTGAGGACCCGCACGGACGCCGAGGTCCAGGAGCTGCACGACCGGGCCCGGCGGGAGACGGCCGAGCAGGTCAAGTCGGTCGGCGAGCGGGTGGACAACCTGATGAAGGCGGCCACCGAGCAGCGCGAGGAGGCCGCGGCGAAGGCCAAGGAGCTGCTCGCGGACGCCAACTCCGAGGCCAGCAAGGTCCGGATCGCCGCCGTGAAGCGGGCCGAGTCGCTGCTGAAGGAGGCCGAGCAGAAGAAGGCCACCCTGGTGCGCGAGGCCGAGAAGCTGCGGGCGGACGCCGAGGCGGAGGCCAAGCGGATGGTGGACGAGGGCCGGCGCGAGCTGGAGGTGCTGGTGCGCCGGCGCGAGGACATCAACACCGAGATCTCCCGTGTCCAGGACGTCCTGGAGGCGTTGGAGTCTTTCGAGACCCCCGGGGCCGGCGGCAAGGGCGCCGGCGCCGGTCCGCCGGGCGGAGTCAAGACGGCTGCCGCGGCGGGCACTCGTTCGAGTGGCAAGCCGTCGGAGGGGTAGTCTCCCGACGGTCTTACGTGGTGCGGCAAGGACGTTCAGCCCTCCGAGTGGCAAGGGTTACGGGGGCCAGCCACTCAAAAGGGGTGTCATTCTCCAGATCAAAAGGGCATCTGCTCGATGACACGCCGTCCTGGCCCCTAGGATTCCCTCTATCACCTCACCGGTCTCACTTCGACAGGAACCCCATGAGTGACCCTTCCTCCCCCTTCGGCTTCGAACTCGTGCGGCGTGGTTACGACCGCGGTCAGGTGGATGACCGCATTACCAAGCTCGTCGCCGACCGTGATAGTGCTCTCTCCCGCATCACGTCCCTGGAAAAGCGCATCGAGGAGCTGCACCTCGAAACGCAGAACGCCCAGGCCCAGGTGAACGACGCGGAGCCGTCGTACGCGGGCCTCGGCGCCCGTGTGGAGAAGATCCTCCGGCTGGCCGAGGAGGAGGCCAAGGACCTGCGCGAGGAGGCCCGTCGCGCCGCCGAGCAGCACCGCGAGCTGGCCGAGTCGGCCGCCCAGCAGGTGCGCAACGACGCCGAGACCTTCGCGTCCGAGCGCAAGGCGAAGGCCGAGGACGACGGCGTCCGCATCGTCGAGAAGGCCAAGGGTGAGGCCTCCGCGCTGCGCGCGGACGCGCAGAAGGACGCGGCGCAGAAGCGCGAGGAGGCGGACGCCCTCTTCGAGGAGACCCGCGCCAAGGCCGCCCAGGCCGCCGCGGACTTCGAGACCAACCTGGCCAAGCGCCGCGACCAGTCGGAGCGCGACCTCGCGTCCCGTCAGGCCAAGGCGGAGAAGCGGCTGGCCGAGATCGAGCACCGCGCCGAGCAGCTGCGGCTGGAGGCCGAGAAGCTGCGCACGGACGCCGAGCGCCGTGCCCGTCAGACGGTGGAGACCGCCCAGCGCCAGGCCGAGGACATCGTCGCCGACGCCAACGCGAAGGCCGACCGGATCCGCAGCGAATCGGAGCGCGAGCTGGCGGCGCTCACCAACCGCCGCGACTCGATCAACGCGCAGCTGACCAACGTCCGCGAGATGCTGGCGACGCTGACGGGTGCGGCCGTGGCCGCGGCCGGCAGCCCGGCCGACGAGGAGCCCGTCTCCCGCGGCGTTCCGGCCCAGCAGACCCGCTGACGCCCCGGAGCGGTCACGTCCGTTTCTCCGCGCGCCCGGTTCCGCCTTTGTGGTGGCGCCGGGCGCGCGGCCGTTCTAGCGTGAGCGCATGATCGAGCTCGATGGGCTGACCAAGCGCTTCGGCAACAAGGTTGCCGTCGACAACCTGACGTGCCGGATCAGACCGGGGATGGTGACGGGTTTTCTGGGGCCCAACGGGGCGGGCAAGTCCACGACGATGCGGATGATGCTCGATCTCGACAACCCCACCAGCGGATCGGTCCGGATCGACGGCAAGCACTACCACGAGCTGTCCGAGCCGCTGAAGTACATCGGCGCGCTGCTGGACGCCAAGTCGATGCACGGCGGGCGCAGCGCGTACAACAACCTGCTGTGCCTGGCCCAGAGCAACCGGATCCCGGAGAGCCGGGTGGCCGAAGTCCTCGACACGGTCGGGCTGACGGCGGTGGCGAAGCGGAAATCGAAGGGGTTCTCCCTCGGTATGGGCCAGCGGCTGGGGATCGCCTCGGCATTGCTGGGTGATCCGCAGATCCTGATGTTCGACGAACCCGTCAATGGTCTGGACCCCGAGGGAATTCACTGGATCCGCAATCTGATGAAGGCGCTCGCCGCGGAAGGGCGGACGATCTTCGTCTCCTCGCATCTGATGAGCGAAATGGCGCTGACCGCCGACCATCTGATCGTGATCGGTCAGGGCCGGCTGCTCGCCGACACCTCGATGGCCGATTTCATCCATCAGAATTCCCGCAGTTATGTGCGCCTGCGCTCGCCCCAGCAGGAGCGGCTGCGCGATGTGCTGCAGGCCGAGGGCCTCGTGGCGGTGGAGGCGGGCAACGGCACGCTGGAGATCGACGGAGCCACCACGGAGGACCTGGGCGAGCTGGCCGCCCGGCACCAGATCGTGCTGCACGAGCTGAGCGCCCAGCGGGCCTCGCTGGAGGAGGCGTTCATGCAGATGACGGCGGACTCGGTGGAGTACCACGCGCACTCCGAGCGGGGGGCGCCGCCGCCCGTCGGACCGCACTGGGGCGACACCTGGAACCAGCCACCGGGCGACGCCCCGGGTCCGTCCGGCCCCGGCACCGGAACGGGGGTGTGACGGCGATGGCTTCGGTACCCGCGGTCCTGACCTCCGAATGGACCAAGATCCGCACGGTGTCCTCGACGACCTGGACGCTGATCTGCGCCTTCGGCGTCACCGTCGCGATGGGCGCGGCGCTGTGCGCGGTGATGAACTCCCAGTTCGACAGCCTCTCCGAGGCGGAGCAGGCGACGTTCGACCCCACGTTCATCAGCTTCTCGGGGATGATCCTCGGCCAGTTGGCGATGGTGGTGTTCGGCGTTCTGGTCGTCGGTACGGAGTACAGCTCCGGCATGATCCGCACCTCGCTGGCGGCCGTGCCGCAGCGGGGGACGTTCCTCTTCAGCAAGATGCTGGTGGCCGGGGTGCTGGCCCTGGTGGTCGGGCTGGTGACCAGCTTCGTCTCGTTCTTCCTGGGCCAGGCGCTGCTGGGCGACCACAAGACGACCCTGGGCGCGGACAACGTGCTGCGGGCGGTCTTCGGCGCCGGTCTCTACATGGGGCTGATCGCGGTCTTCTCCATGGGGGTCGCGGCGATGCTGCGCAGCTCGATGCTGTCGCTCGGCATCCTGATGCCGTTCTTCTTCCTGGTCTCGCAGATCCTGTCGGCGGTGCCGGGCGCCAAGGAGGTCGCACGGTACTTCCCCGACCAGGCGGGCTCCAAGATCATGCAGGTGGTTCCGGACGCGATGAACAGCGATCCGGCGCCGTACGGGCCGTGGGCCGGTCTGCTGATCATGGTCGGCTGGGTGGTGGCCGCGGTGCTCGGCGGCTATCTGGTCCTGAAGAAGCGCGACGCCTGAGAGGCGGTACGGCGGAGGCCGGGAACCGGTGCGGACCGGTTCCCGGCCTCCGCCGCGCCCGGTGTCCGACGTGGCCGGAACCGTAAGGCCCTGGATATCCTCCTCACTCATACGGGGGGCGTACGGCCGGACGGCCTGTGCCCCGACGACAGATAAGTCGATGGGGCTGGAGCATGATCGAGGCAGTCGGCCTGACCAAGCGCTACGGCGCGAAGACGGCCGTGTACAACCTTTCCTTCCAGGTGCGGCCGGGCGCCGTCACCGGATTCCTCGGTCCCAACGGGTCGGGCAAGTCGACGACGATGCGGATGATCCTCGGCCTCGACCGGCCGACGGCGGGGCGGGTGACCATCGGCGGCCACGAGTTCCGCGGTCTGCCGAACGCCCCGCGCCAGGTGGGCGCGCTGCTCGACGCCAAGGCGGTGCACGGCGGGCGCAGCGCCCGCAACCACCTCCTCTCGCTGGCCCAGCTGGCCGGCATCCCGGCCGCCCGGGTCGACGAGGTGCTCGGGGTCGTCGGCCTCCAGCAGGTGGCGCGGAAGCGGTCCAAGGGCTTCTCGCTGGGCATGGGGCAGCGTCTGGGCATCGCGGCCGCGCTGCTGGGCGACCCGCAGGTGCTGCTCTTCGACGAGCCGGTCAACGGTCTGGACCCGGAGGGCATCCTCTGGGTCAGGAACCTGATGAAGATGCTGGCGTCCGAGGGGCGCACGGTCTTCGTCTCCAGCCATCTGATGAGCGAGATGGCCCTCACCGCCGACCATCTGATCGTGATCGGCCGGGGCCAGCTGATGGCCGATATGAGCGTCAAGGACTTCATCTCGGCCAACTCGGCCGACTTCGCCCGGGTCCGGGTCCCGGACGAGGGCCCCGAGCAGCGGGAGAAGCTCACCACCACCCTCACGGAGGCGGGCGGCCAGGTCATGCCGGAGCCGGACGGGGCGCTGCGCGTCACCGGTCTGCGGCTGCCCCGGATCAGCGATCTGGCGCACGAGGCGGACGTCCGGCTGTGGGAGCTCTCGCCGCACCAGGCCTCGCTGGAGGAGGCGTACATGCGGATGACGCAGGGCGCCGTGGACTACCGCTCGACGGCGGACCAGGTGGCCCATCTCCAGGCGCCGCCGCCCGGCTACGGGCAGCACCCGGGGTACGCCCCGCCGCAGCCGAGCGTTCCGGACGTGCCGCAGCAGGGCTGGTACGCCCCGCCGCCGCCCGGCCAGAACCCGTACGCGGGCGCCCCCGCCGCTCCGGACCAGGCCCCCGCGCCCGCCGCCGCGCCGGCCCCGGCGCAGCCCGCTCCGGCCGCGCAGCCCGCCGCGGCCGCCCCGGCCGCTTCCCCGGCCACCGCGCCCGCAGCGCCCGCCCCCGCCGCCCCCGCAGACCTGACCAAGCGCGACTCCAGCGAGGACCCCCGATGACCACCCCGTCCACGCCGCCGACGCCGCAGGCGCCGTACCAGCAGCAGGCGCCGTACCAGCAGGCGCCCCAGCAGCCAGTCGCTCCGCAGCCGTACGCCCCGGGGCAGCAGGCCGGCTTCTACGCCTCGCCGATCCCGGTGCGCCCGGCCACCCTCGCCGACGCGATCGCCTCGGAGTGGACCAAGATCCGCTCGGTGCGCTCCACGATGTGGACGCTCGGTGTGATGATCGCGCTGCTGCTCGTCATCGGGGTGCTCTCGGCCGTCGCGGTCAGCGCCTCCGACGCGGACATGGGCAGCACTCCGGTGCTCAGCCTGGGCTTCTTCGGGGTGCTGCTGGGCTCGATCTGCGTGATCACGCTGGGTGTGCTGACGATCGCCTCGGAGTACGGCACGGGCATGATCCGGACGACGCTGACGGCGTGTCCCAGCCGGGGCCGGGTGCTCACGGCGAAGGCCGTCGTCTTCTTCCTGCTCACGTTCGTGCTGACGACGGTGCTGACGGTGATCGTCGCGCTGATCCAGACCTCGATCCTGGACGGGGCGGCGCCCACCGGCGGGGAGTGGCTGAGCGGCACGGTCGGCGTGGGTCTCTACATCGCGACGCTGGGGCTGCTCTCGCTGGCCGTCGGGGCGCTGATCCGGCATTCGGCCGGCGCGATCACGATCATGATCGGCGTGGTGCTGCTGCCGCTGGTGCTGGCCATCTTCATGTTCGCCGAGTCGCTGTCCACGCTCCAGAAGTGGCTGCTGGAGTACTCGATCCCCAACCAGCTCAGCGTCTTCTACGACAACTCCGTCACCACCTCCGGCCCGTCCGGCTGGGAGCCGCTGTGGATCATGCTGGGGGTGACCGCCGTGGCGCTCGGCGGCGCGTACCTGGCGATGAACAACCGCGACGTCTGACCGGGACGGCTGCCCGGCCGGTCAGTACCGGGGCGCGTTCCTGGACCGCTGCACCCGTGTGGTGCGGCGGTCCTTCGCGTTCCAGCAGGCCCGGTGCCAGTGCCGGCGGTCGTCGACGCCGCCGTACTCGGACCAGGCGACCAGATGCGGGACACCGGAGGGGATCTCCTGGTCGCAGCCGGGGCAGCGGTAGCGCTTGCCCATGGCGCTCGCCCCGCTGACCGGGCGGACCGACCACTGCTCGCCCTGCCACTCCTCCGCGCGTCCGCCGCCCCCGTACCGGTCCCCCGTCGCGCCGGAGCTGTCGCTGGGGCTCTCGCCGCCTCGGGGGCGGTTGCGGCGCGGGGACACGGAACACCTCACAGGTCGCACTGGGCAGGTCCCGTCCAGCGTAGGGCCATCCGGTGGGGGCGGGCGTCCCGCACCGCCCGGCGGCGGCCCTCCGGGTGGGGCCGGTTACCGGAAAATCGCAACAACTTCCGGCCGGACCGTGCCTTTGGCACGTGTCAGGCGTTGGTGCCGGTAGGGGAGAGCCGCGTCGGCCGCAAGGAGGTAATTGGCGATGCGTGTGGGAACGTTCGTACTGGCCGCCCAGTTTCCCGGGCAGGGGCCGGGGGAAGCGCTGCACCGCGCGATCCGGTCCGCCGAGGTCGCGGAGGAGTCCGGTCTCGACTCGGTCTGGCTGGCCGAGCACCACTTCGTGCCGTACGGGGTCTGCCCGTCCGCGGTGACGCTGGCCGCGCAGCTGCTGGGCCGCACCCGCAGGATCCGGGTGGGCACGGCGGTGAGCGTGCTGCCCAACCACCATCCGGTCGCGCTCGGCGAGCAGGCCGCGCTGCTCCACCTCACCAGCGGCGGCCGGTTCACGCTGGGCGTCGGCCGGGGCGGGCCCTGGGTGGATCTGGAGGTGTTCGGCGGCGGTCTGGCGGCGTACGAGAAGGAGTTCCCGCAATCGCTGGGGCTGCTGCTCGACTGGCTGCGCGGGGCGCGGGTGGCCGGACGCGGCGAGCGGTACGTCTTCCGCGAGGTCGCGGTGGTCCCCCGGGCCGACGAGCTGCTGGACCCGGAGAGCGGGGAGAGTCCGGGCGGTCCCGAGGTGGTCGTCGCGTGCACCTCGCCGAGGAGTGTGGGCCTCGCCGCCGAGCGGGGGCTTCCGATGCTTCTCGGGATGCACTGCGGTGACGAGGAGAAGGCGGAGATGGTCGCGCTGTGGCGGTCCCGCGCGCTGGCGGCGGGGCACTCCCCCGAGAGCGTGCGGGCGGCCGCTCACGTGTCGGCGGGGGTGGCGCAGATCGCGGACCGCGCCGAGGACGCCACGGAGACGTTGGTGAAGGCGATGCCGGGCTGGCTGCGGCAGGGGCTCGGCGCCCATGTCACGGTCGACGGCCGGCACCGGGTGATGCGCGATCCGGTCGAGTACACGGAGCTGCTCTGCCGGCTTCATCCGGTGGGTCCGCCCCGGCTCGCGGCGGACCGGCTGGCGGCCACGGCGGAGCGCACGGGCATCACCCGCTTCGCGCTCCTCGTGGAGGGTTCGGGGGATCTGGCGGCCACGGAGGAGAACGTAGCGCGGCTGGGCACCGAGGTGCTGCCGCTCCTCGTCTGAGCCACCCGCACCGGTGCTCCCCCGTGACGACGGGAGCCGCCGCCCCGGGCCAGTCGCACCTCCCGCGACCCGGAGCGGCGGCCAAGCCGTCAGCAGTCCCGTAGTTCGGGCGACTGGTTGAGCAACTGGCCCCTCACCGAGGTGAATTTGGCCAGTCGGTCGTCGACCGAGGCGTCCAGCGGGAACACCGCGACGCGGTGGCAGTTCTGGAATGCCAGACGCACCCCGAAGTGCCGCTGGAGCGCACCGCGAATGGCATCACTCGCGAGCGCGCGCAGCAGCTGACCACGTGCCTGCTCATTGGGGGGCGGCGTCTGGTTGTCGGCGAACTCCCCGCCGTCGACCTTCAGCTGAGCCACCAAGGAGCTGATCATCTCCCACGCGTAGGGCAGGGAGGTCCGGACGCAGTCGACGAAGTCGGCTTCGTCGACCTCGCCTCGCTCGGCCTGTTCCAACAGAGCCGGTGAGACGTCGAGCGACATGGGTTCTCCTCTCGCGACCCCGACCGTGCGCCGAGGTCTTACGGGCAGGGACGGAGGGCGGCGACGACGCAGCGTGCACGCGCGACGACCTCCTGCATCCACGGTAAGGGCGCAGTCCGGGCCGCACCAGGAGATTGGGAACACAACCGGCCAATAACGAAGGGGTTCAAAGGCGGGCAAGCCAGAAGGCGTCAGGTGCGGACAGCGGGGGCGGGTCAGACGCGTGAATCGCGCCGGGCACCCGACGTCGAGTAGCGTTGCCGACCATGCGTCTCGTCATCGCCCGCTGCTCCGTGGACTACGCGGGCCGGCTCACGGCCCACCTGCCCTCCGCTCCCCGTCTGATCCTGGTGAAGGCGGACGGGAGCGTGTCGATCCACGCCGACGACCGGGCCTACAAACCGCTCAACTGGATGTCCCCGCCCTGCACCCTGAAGGAGGGGACGGGCGACGCCGAGGGCACCTGGACCGTCGTGAACAAGGCGGGCGAAAAATTGATCATCACGATGGAGGAGATCCTCCACGACTCGTCCCACGAACTGGGTGTGGACCCCGGGCTGATCAAGGACGGCGTGGAGGCGCACCTCCAGGAACTGCTGGCGGACCGCATCGAGACGCTCGGCGAGGGCTACACCCTGATCCGCCGCGAGTACTTCACCGCCATCGGCCCCGTCGACATCCTCTGCCGGGACGCCGACGGGCAGACCGTGGCCGTCGAACTGAAGCGGCGCGGCGACATCGACGGTGTGGAGCAGCTGACCCGCTATCTGGAGCTGCTGAACCGCGATCCCCATCTGGCGCCGGTGAAGGGCATCTTCGCCGCCCAGGAGATCAAGCCGCAGGCCCGGGTGCTGGCGACGGACCGGGGCATCGGCTGCGTGGTCCTCGACTACGACGCGCTGCGCGGCATCGAGGACGACAAGCTCCGGCTGTTCTGACCTGAGCGGTGGGGGGGGCGGGGGGGCGCCCCCCCCCCCGGCGGGGGGGGGGCGGGCGGCGGGGGGGGGGTGGGCGGAGTAACA